>JAEZVM010000155.1 GCA_023420795.1 Pseudomonadota bacterium | reverse complement strand
TTTTTGTGACGGACCTGCCGAAGTTCGTCCAGATCGAACCGGTTGGCCAGTGCAACCTGCGCTGCCGCATGTGCCCGATCCAGTTCCGCGGCGAAGGTGCGCCTGGCCAGCCGCGCGCCTACATGGATTTCGATGTGTTCCGCCGATTGATCGACCAGTTCCCGGACGCGACCGAACTGCAGCTGCAGGGCTTGGGCGAGCCGCTGCTGCATCCGCGCTTCTTCGACATGGTGCGGCATGCAACGCAGCGCGGCATGCGCGTCTCGACCAATACCAACCTGACCGTGATGAGCGAAGCTGGAGCCGAGGAATGCGTGAGGAGCGGCCTGCACACGCTGCATGTATCGCTCGACGGCGCCACCGCAGACACCTATCAGGCAATCCGCGTGCGCTCCCGTTTCGACCGGGTGCTGCGCAACCTGCGCCGGCTGGTGCAGGCAAGGCAGCGCCTGCAGAGCGGCCTGCCGCATATCAGACTGGTGGCAGTGGTCATGCGCGAAAATCTCGCCGAGCTGCCGGGGCTGGTACGCCTTGCGCATGATGAAGGCGTGGGCGCGCTGTTCGTGCAGCACCTGTGCCACGACTTCGGCGAATCCAGCCTGCCGGAACAGTATCGGCCGATGCGCGCATTCATCGACGGACAGACGCTGCTGCAGGAAGACCCAAGGCGCGTCGAGCGCTTCTTCAGCGCCGCGCGCGATATGGCGCGCGAACTGGGCGTGACACTGCGCCTGCCGAACCTGTCACCGCGCCCTCACCCGCCCGGCATGTCCGGCCGCGAACGCTGCGACTGGCCGTGGCGCGGCGCCTACATCAGCTATGACGGCAAGGCCATGCCCTGCTGCATGGTCGCCACGCCGGACCGCATTCATTTCGGCGACATGGCGCAACAGGGCGTTTCGCAAGTCTGGAACAACCGCGAATACACAGCTTTTCGGGCGCAGCTCGAATCCTCCGGAACACCGCCAGAGGTATGCCGCAGCTGCGCGGTATACGCAGGCAATTTCTGATTCACGCAATTGCAGAAGCTTGCAAAGGATGAGATCCATGTCGAAACGATTGAAAATCCTCACCTGGCACACCCACGGCAGCTACCTGTATTACCTGACGCAGGCGCCGCATGATTTCTACGTGCTGTCCAAGCCGGATCGCCCGCCCGGCTACGGCGGACGCTGCGGCCATATCCCGTGGGGCGACAATGTGATCGACCTGCCGGTGAGCGAGGCAAAGGATTGCCATTTCGACTGCATCCTGTTCCAGGACGATCATCAATACACGACCGATCAGTTCCTGTACCTGAGCGAAGCGCAGCGCAGCCTGCCGAAGATCTACCTGGAGCATGATCCCCCGCGCGAGCATCCGACCGACATGCGCCACCCGGTGGACGATCCGTCTATGCTGCTGGTGCATGTAACGCCGTTCAATGCGCTGATGTGGGACAGCGGCCGCACGCCGACGCTCATCGTCGAGCATGGCGTCGTCGTGTCACAGGGTGTTTTCTATCGCGGCGATCTGGCGCGTGGTCTGGTCGTCGTCAACAACATCGCGTCGCGCGGCCGGCGGCTCGGCGGCGATGTGTTTGCGCTCGCAAGAGAGCAGGTTCCGCTGGACCTGGTCGGCATGGGCGCGCTGGAGATGGGTGGCATCGGCGAGATCGAACATGCGCAGCTGCCGGCGTTCGCCGCGCAGTACCGTTTCTTTTTCAACCCGATCCGCTATACCAGCCTCGGGCTGGCGGTGATCGAAGCAATGATGATCGGCATGCCGATCGTTGCGCTCGCGACCACGGAAGTGGCAACGGTGATCGACAACGGCGTCTCGGGTTATGCGCATACCGATGTGCCGACGCTGATCGGGCACATGCAGGAACTGCTGGCCTATCCGGCGCAGGCGAAGCGTCTCGGCGAATGCGCGCGGCAGACGGCGATGGAACGATTCCATATCGATCGATTCATTCGCGACTGGAATATGGCTTTTGATCAGGTCACCTAAAGCCTGTCATTCCGAGCGTAGCGAGGAATCTCCGTCGATACCAGAGATTCCTCGCTACGCTCGGAATGACAGGCCGGAGATTTTTAGCGAGTGCACCTCCGTTGTTCCGTTAACCACATCGACATCAATACAGGAGAAAAACGCATGCCCCCACCAGGAAGCTACTTCATCGATCGCAAGGCGGCGGAAAAAGCCGTCAACCTCAGCCTGCCGATGATTCATGAAGCGATGAAGCTGAAGGAAGTCGGCGAAAGCGGCTTCCTGTATATCGTCGTGATGGATCCCTTGCTGACGCCGGCCAATGCATCGTTTGAAGAAGCGATCCTGTACGAGCACGCGGTCGGCGACCGCAGCAAGTGGGATGCCGACTATGCCGGCTTCGCCCATGCCAAGGCGTGGGTGGCCTGGCGCACCGGCTTCGATGGCCATCTGGTGCAGGAACTGCGGCCGCACTTGCTCACAGCAAAGGACACCGTGCTATGGGGCAGCGTGGTTGTCGATGGCATCGTGGTCGGCGTCAGCGGCGCCAATCCCTGGTTCGATGAAGCGTTCGCCGGAACGGTGGCGGTGTGTCTGCGCGCGCTGGCAAAGGCGGGCATCGCCGACGAGCGCGGCAGACACCTGTTCCTACCGCCCAAATAATGAACGCGCTCAGTTCGCGCTCGCTCTCCACTCGTGCGTATTGCGCTCAAGATGTTCGAGAAAGACGGTAGCGACCGGCGACAGTCTTTTCCCGACGGGATACAAGATCGACCAGTTCGATAGAATCGGAAAGCTTTCCACGTCCAGAACGGCGAGCTGCGCGCCGTCGGGAAGCGGGCCCAACGCATGTTGAGAAATCACTGACAAGCCCATTCCCACGGCCACCGCCTGCTTGATCGCTTCGTTGCTGCCGAGTTCAAGCCGCAAGTCCGGCCTGAACCCGAGACGCGCGAAATGCTGGTCGCATGAGAGCCGGGTGCCTGAGCCTTTTTCGCGCATGATGAAGCGCATCGGCTGCAGCTCGGACAGCGGAATCGACCTTCTGCCTGCCAGCGGATGGTCTTGCGGCGCAATCACGCTCAGCGGATTGGGCAGAAACGACCGACGCTCAAGCGCCATGTCTTCAGGCGGCATGGACATGATGTACAGGTCGTCCCGATTCTCCCTTAGCCGCGCAACGACACCGTCGCGATTGAGCACTTCGAGGGCGATATCGATGTCGGGATGCGCGGCGCAGAAGGTACCCAGAAGACGGGGCACGAAGTATTTCGCCGTGCTCACTACCGCCACCCTCAGCCGCCCGCGCGTCAGGCCTTTCATCGCATCGACGTGCTGCTCGAAGGCGCTCCATTCATCCACCATGGCGCGAGCCGTCTCGACCAGCGCCTCCCCCGCCGCCGTCAGATGCAGCCGCTTGCCGATCTGCTCGTACAGCGGCATGCCGACCGCATCCGACAACTCCTTTACCTGCATCGAAACGGTTGGCTGCGTCACGTGGCATGCACGCGCAGCAGCCGTAATACTCTGGTGCTCAGCGACGGCAAGAAAGAGCTGCAACTGGCGGAATGTCACATGCATAGAGGATTATCTATAAACGTAATAATCAATATCGATTTTTCTTTATATGATAACCGGGCTAGGATGCCGTGTCTTCGTAAACAGCACAACAACATGCAAAACATCCTTGATCCAGCGATTCTCTTTTTCGCTTTCGGCATACTCGCGGGCAGTGTCAAATCCAATCTCGAAATTCCGCCATCCATCTCGCGCTTCCTGTCCTTGTACTTGCTGATGGCGCTGGGCCTGAAAGGCGGTTTCGCCCTTTCGGAATCCGGCCTGACCACGGAAATCGCCGTCAGCCTTGGCTGCGCTGTCCTGCTCGCCATCCTGATCCCGATCGGTGGCTATCACATCCTCAAGCGTTTCCTTTCTCCCTACAACGCGGCGGCAGTCGCCGCGACTTACGGATCAGTGAGCGCGGTCACGTTCATCACCGCCGTGCAGTACCTCGAGAGCCAGAACCTTCCGTACGGCGGCCACATGGCGGCGGCAATGGCACTGATGGAATCCCCTGCGATCGTCATAGCGGTCGTGCTTGCCAACTCCCTGCGTCAGACTGCCGTTTCCACGCAGCCCGTATCCGGCGGCGCGGCTCTTCTGGCAGATGCGTCCGGTCCGGCAGCACCCGCAGGTCTGGGAAAAATCTTGCATGAATCATTTACCGACGGCGCCCAGCTATTGCTGCTCGGCGCAATGGCAGTAGGCCTGATTACCGGCGAGGCGGGCAAGACGGCCATGGCCCCCTTCTCGATCGACCTGTTCAAGGGCATGTTGGCCTTCTTCCTGCTGGACATGGGGCTCATGACGGCGCGCAATCTGAAGCAGTTGCGCGGACAGTCCCCCAAACTGGTCGGTTACGCCATGCTTGCTCCGGTGGCGCACGCCTTCCTTGCATTGGGATTATCGGCAGCGCTCGGCATTGCGGCGGGCAACGCAACACTGCTCATGGTGCTGGCAGCCAGCGCGTCCTACATAGCCGTTCCAGCCGTGGTGCGATACGCAATCCCCGAGGCTAATCCGTCCATCTATTTCGGCATGTCCCTCGGCATCACCTTCCCGCTGAATATATTGTTTGGCATTCCAGCCTATGCATCGCTCGCGCACTGGACGCTGGGGTAGGAGAAAAAGGGAGCGAGGAAAGACAAAGCAACTGGCAAAAGCCGGCTACTCCCGAACTGGAGCATTCATTCAGTGACCGTGTTTTCCTGCGAGGATTTCGGCTGGCCTGCGACCTTCTACGCCAGCGTATAGAACACCAGTTGCGCCATCGCCGCATCGAAATACAGCGCATGCCACGGTATCGCGACCACCGCGCCATGGCGCTTCGGCGCGAGCATCACATACCGTAGCTGGTTGGTCCG
>JAEZVM010000117.1 GCA_023420795.1 Pseudomonadota bacterium | reverse complement strand
GGAAACCATGCGCGCTTTGGAGCGCCGTTATCCGCCTCTTCCACCGACCCGGAGGAAGGGCAACGGCACTACACGAGTCAGGGGAAACGTGAGTATCTTTTCGCTTTTCGGTAAGAAAGACGGTCAGTCGACTAAGTCTGCTGATAAGGATGCTGCTGGCGCCAAGCGGCGTTCGAGTGCGTCGCACCCGCAGCAGGGAAAGCGCGACGCGCAGGCAGCACGCGCGACGGCATTGAAAATCGACGCGATCGAGTCCGAAATGTCGTCCGAATTCGTGACGATGACGACCACCCTGCCTGGCAACACCGGCATGCGCACGAACGAGGTATTGCCGACGGAACCAAAGACAAAGCCGGTTCCGCAGCCGGCCAAGCCCGCCGCAGAAACAAGCAAGCCAGAGAAAGCCGCATCCGAAGCGCTACAACCGCTGTCGGCGGAAATGGGCAACACCACCGAATTCCTGCTGGACGGGCATAGCACCGTCGGCGACATCGCTTCGCCGTCTGCCGAAGCGGCAGCAATTATCGAAGAAGCCGCGCTGATGTATGCGAACAGCCAGCCCGAAGTGGCGGAGCAGATGCTGCAGGCCGCGGTCGTCGAAGACAATCTCGGCGACGCTACCCTGCGCGCATGGTGGATGCTGTTCGACCTGTACCAGATCAACGAGAAGAAGCAGGCGTTCGAGAACCTGGCCGTCGAATACGCCGGCAAGTTCGAGAGTTCGCCGCCCGCATGGCGCGATTCCGCACTGCAGGATGCACCGCGCGGCGGCGCTGCCGCAGGCACGACGCCGATGGTGCCATTCACAAGCAAGCTCGATGGCGGCAGCACGAAGCTGATCGAACGCATCCAGAAACTGGCTGAAAACTACCGTACGCTGCGGCTGGAATTCGTGCGCGTGACCGAGGTCGATCCGGCCGGCTGCGGCCTGCTGCTCGGCATACTAAAGAAATTGCAGAAATCCGGGCATGACCTGATCCTGGTCGGTGCACCCGAGCTGGTCGGGAAAATCCGAGCCATCCTCGAAGTGGGTCGCCGCGACGACACCGAAGATGCGTGGCTGCTGCTGCTGGAAATTCTCCGGCTGCTGAACCGCGAGAAGGAATTCGAGGAAGCGAGTATCGATTATTGCGTCACCTTCGAGGTTTCGCCGCCGGCATTCGTCGCGCCGCAGAACAAGGTCACAACGGCAGCATCGGAAGCGCCGGCACAGCCGGATTCGCAGGAGAGCTTCCGGATGCCGGCTCGGATCGAGGGCCGCATCGACGACCTGATTGTTGCGATCGCCAGCTATTCCGACGAGCATAGTCCGGCCATCATCGACTGTTCGCAGCTCGTTCGCATCGATTTCAATGCCGCCGGACGGCTGTTGACCGGGCTGACGCCGTTCTGCTTCAGCGGCAAGCAGCTGGAATTCCACAACGTCAACCATCTCGTCGCCGAACTCTTTCACATGATGGGCCTGGCCGATATCGTTCGCATCCTGCCGCGCAAAACATAGCGGCGCATCCAAATCCCCCGGCTTGCGCACCTTGTAATCCGGCCCCCTGCCCTCATCTGAATTGGACGTATTCATTTCAGAGGCAAGCATGGAACAATTTCACGGCACGACCATCCTGTCGGTGCGTCGCGGCAACGTTGTCGCATTAGGCGGCGACGGTCAGGTAACTCTCGGCAATGTTGTCATGAAAGGCAGCGCGCGCAAGGTGCGCAAGCTGTATCAGGGCAAGGTACTGGCGGGATTTGCCGGTGGCACGGCCGATGCGTTCACGCTGATCGAGCGCTTCGAGGCTAAGCTGGAAAAGCATCAGGGCAACCTGATGCGCGCATCCGTGGAACTGGCGAAGGACTGGCGTACCGACCGCATCCTGCGCCGACTGGAAGCAATGCTGCTAGTCGCCGACCGTGAATCGACGCTGATCATCACCGGCAATGGCGACGTACTGGAACCCGAAGCCGGCATCGGGGCAATTGGTTCCGGCGGCGTCTATGCGCAATCAGCCGCGAAAGCCCTGCAGGAAAACACTGAACTGCCGCCGGTCGAAATCGTGAAGAAGGCGCTCACCATCGCAGGCGAACTCTGCATCTACACCAACCTGTCGCACACCATCGAAACCCTGGAATAACGCGAGCCGCTCGCCCATCTACCGCATCACATCATGAACATGACACCGCAAGAAATCGTTTCCGAACTCGACAAGCATGTGGTCGGGCAAGCCAAAGCCAAGCGCGCGGTCGCGATCGCGCTGCGCAACCGCTGGCGCCGCCAGCAGGTGGCCGAGCCGCTGCGCCACGAGATCACGCCGAAGAACATCCTGATGATCGGTCCGACTGGCGTCGGCAAGACCGAGATCGCACGCCGGCTAGCAAAGCTCGCCGACGCGCCCTTCATCAAGATCGAGGCCACCAAGTTCACCGAGGTCGGCTATGTCGGTCGCGACGTGGATACCATCATCCGCGACCTGATCGACATCGGCATCAAGCAGACGCGCGAATCCGAAATGCGCAAGGTGCGCACCCGTGCCGAGGATGCAGCGGAAGACCGTGTGCTGGACATCCTGCTGCCGCCGGCGCGCGACTTCGGCTTTTCCGCCTCGCCGAACACACCATCGGAAAACGATGCACAAGCAGGCAGCAATACCACGCGCCAGACTTTCCGCAAGCGTCTGCGCGAGGGTGCGCTCGACGATCGAGAGATCGAGATCGAGGTGGCCGAGACCGGCCCGCACATGGAAATCATGGCGCCGCCGGGCATGGAAGAAATGACCGAGCAGATCAAGTCGATGTTTTCCGGACTAGGTGCGTCGCGCAAGAAAAAGCGCAAGCTGAAGATCAAAGAAGCGATGAAGCTGCTGGTCGAGGAAGAAGCGGCCAAGCTGGTCAACGACGATGAGCTCAAGCAGAAGGCGATCGCCAACGTCGAGCAGAACGGCATCGTGTTTCTCGACGAAATCGACAAGATCGCGAGCCGCTCCGAAACCGGCGGGGCCGACGTGTCGCGCGCCGGCGTGCAGCGCGACCTGCTGCCGCTGGTCGAAGGCACAACGGTCAATACCAAGTACGGCATGATCAAGACCGATCACATCCTGTTCATCGCGTCTGGCGCCTTCCATCTGGCCAAGCCGTCCGACCTGATCCCGGAACTGCAGGGCCGCTTCCCGATCCGCGTAGAGCTGGAATCGCTGTCGATCGCCGATTTCGAGCGCATCCTCACCAGCACCGATGCCTGCCTGACGCGCCAGTACGAAGCGCTGCTCGCCACCGAAGACGTGAAGGTCGAGTTCACGGAGGACGGCATCCAGCGCATGGCGGAAATCGCATTCTCGGTGAATGAAAAAACCGAGAACATCGGCGCGCGCCGTCTCTACACGGTAATGGAAAAGCTGCTGGAGGAAGTCTCGTTCTCCGCCAGCGAAGCATCCGGCAAGGCCGTCGCGATCGACGCCGCCTATGTTGATGACAAGCTCGGCGCGCTGGCGGTCAACGAGGACTTGTCGCGTTACGTGTTGTAATCAGAGCGGCATGTGCGGCCGAAAACTCCGGCGCACATGCCGCAAAAATCATCATGGCTAACAAGGCACTCAGCAAGCGACAGAAGATGACGATCCGGGTCGAACCTTCGCAGAAGGCTCTGAAGCCGCGCAATCCGATCGCGCTCGCCGCAAAGCAGCGAGTGGCGGGATCGCACCGGAAAACGGCTTCTGCGCAGCGACAACTGCAGCAGCGTTTGCTGAAGAAATTTCTTGGCGAGCCGAGTGATAAATAGCGCTGCTTCAAGCCCGGTTTCTCTCATCCCCCAGGCCTCTTTCTCTCTCGCCTCTTTCCTACCGGCTGATCAATGGTGCGGTTTCCGGAGAGGACGGGCGCATCGGATAGCTCTGTGTGCCGGCGGGAGCCGTCGGCGGTGCCGCAGTTGCCGGGGCGCTTGGCTGGGGCATGGTGCGTGCCTGCCTTTGTGCAGCCGGTGTTGCCTGCTGCTGACTGCCGCCCGGCGGCGGACTGACGACGACAGTGGGCGGAGCGGTCGGCGGCGGCTGGACCGACGGCACGATGCCCGATGGGATCGGCGACGATGAGGATGCGCCAGCCGAGGCTCCTGATCCAGAACTTGCAGGCGGCGCGACCGCCGAGGGCGGCGTGGGAAGGGGGGCAGTGTTCGGTGGCGGTGCCGCCGCGGCGGCTTGTGCACGCGTTGCCGGTGTCGAACTCGGGGACTGAGCGGGTGGTGGCTGGTTGGACGGCGGATTTGCCGAAGGCTGCACCGGCACCGGTGCGAGGCTGGCGAGATCGACTTGCGCCGTCGCGCTTTCGGGCAATTCCACGCGCTTGGTGACGTCGCCTTCCGACAGCAGCACGTATTCCCGGTGCACTTCTTTCACGGTCACGCCGGGCGCCACTTCCATATCGACTCTGACCGCCTGCGCAGGTTTGCCGTCGGCGCTCAGGATGGCGACGCTGTTGCGCGGACTGCCAGAATAGATCACGCCTTTCAGCTGGTAATTGCTGGCCACCGCGACGTTTTCAATGCGTCCGCCAAACAAGGTTGCGGCTGCGGCCGTCTGTACTTCGGCCTGCGCCGCGCGTGGCGGTGCGGCCACAGGACGCAGCGGCGGCTTGAACAGCTGCATCGCCCAGTATGCGGCCGATGCACAAAGCAGGATGAACAGCAGGAAGCTCACGATCAGTGGCACGCGCTTCATGTTTGGCATTTCTCCCCAGGCAAGGCGCTGTCAGCGCACCAACTGATTGATTTCGATAATCGGCATTAGCACCGCCAGCACGATCAGCAGCACCACCACCCCCATCACGAGAATCAACGCCGGCTCCAGCAATCCAGCGATAGTCATCGCGCGCCGCTCCAGATCCTGTTCCTGCGCATTCGACGCGCGTTCGAGCATCGCGGGCAGTTCGCCGGTCACTTCGCCGGCGCGGATCATATGGATCAGCATCGGCGGGAAATGCTTGTGCGCGGACAACGCGCGCGCAAGACTCACGCCCTCGCGCACGCTACTGGTTGCTTCCTCCACCTGCTCGCGCATCGCGACGTTCGACAACGTATCGCGGCTGGTCTGCAGCGCGCGCAGGATGGGTACGCCGGACCCGGTGGTGATTGCCAGCGTGCTCGCGAACCGTGACGTATTCAGGCTGCGCTCGAACTTGCCGAACAGCGGCGCGGAAAGGAGCCAGCGGTGCCAGCGATACTTGATGTCGGGATTTTTCAACGCGGTACGCCATGCCATGAAGCCCGCAACCACCGCAAGAAGCACGATCCAGCCGTAGCTGCGCACGAAATCCGAGATCGCCAGCATGATGACCGTCAGCAGCGGCAGCTTCTGCTTGGTATTGGCAAACACCGACACGATCTGCGGCACCACATAAGCAAGTAGAAAGATCACGATCGCAAACGCCACCACGGTCACGATCGCCGGGTAGGTAAATGCAAGCCGTACCTTCTGCACCAGCGCATTGCGCCGCTCGATGTAATCGGCCAACCGCGACAGCACGCGCGAGAGCTGGCCGATCTGTTCACCGGAAGCCACCAATGCGCGATAGATGTCGGCGAAGTCGCGTGGATGGCGAGACAGTGCATCCGACAGCGATGCGCCGCCCATCAGTTCGGATCGGATCGACGCCACCAGATCGCGTACATACGGACGTTCGGCTTGTTCGAGCAAGGCGGTGAATGCCTGCTCCAGCGGCAAACTGGCTTCCAGCAAGCTGGCGAGCTGGCGCGTGAAGAGTGCCAGCTCGGTTGTCGATAGCTTGTCGCCGAAGGCGCGGCGCTTCGTCTGCCCCAGTTCATCGACCTGCGCGGTGATCGCATCGACGACGATCGGCACCAATCCTTGCGCGCGCAAGTCGGAGCGTGCGGCACGCGCGCTATCGGCGTTGACTACGCCCTTCTTCGTCGCGCCCGCGACATCGACGGCCTCATAGCGAAATGCCGGCATGTCTCAGTCTTTCCTCACTCTTTCGCCACGCGCAGCAGCTCGGCTTCGGTGGTAGTGCCGTCGGCCAGCCAGCGCTCGCCGTCCTCGCGCATCGTGCGCATGCCGTTGCGCTGCGCGGTTACCCTGATTTCGGCTTCCGATGCGCGGTCGTGGATCTGCGCATTAATTTCAGGTGTGGTGGTCAGCAGCTCATAGATGCCGACGCGCCCCTGGTATCCGGTCTGTCCGCATTTGTCGCAACCGACTGCATGCCATTGCCCGCCTTCATGCTTGCGGCACACCGGACACAGCTTGCGCACCAGACGCTGCGCAACCACACCCAGCAGCGAAGACGACAACAGGAATGGTTCGATACCCATGTCGAGCAGACGCGTGATCGCGGCGGCCGAATCGTTGGTGTGCAGCGTCGCCAGCACCAGGTGGCCGGTGAGCGAGGCCTGCACCGCGATCTGCGCGGTTTCCAGGTCCCGGATCTCGCCGATCATGATGATGTCCGGGTCCTGCCGCAGGATCGCGCGCAGCGCCTTCGCAAACGTCATGTCGATGCGCGGATTGACCTGTGTCTGTCCGACGCCCTGCAATTCATACTCGATCGGGTCTTCGACGGTCAGGATGTTGGTGTCCGGTGCATTCAGTTGAGACAGCGCCGCGTACAGCGTCGTGGTCTTGCCGGAACCCGTCGGCCCTGTCACCAGCACGATGCCGTGCGGCTGCCCGATCAGGCCAGCGAACTGCTTCTGCGTATCCGGCGCCATGCCGAGATGGCTCAGGTCCATCCGGCCGCCTTCCTTGTCCAGCAGACGCAGTACCGCGCGCTCGCCATGACCGGTGGGCAGCGTCGAAACCCGCACATCAACCGGCTTGCCGCCGATGCGCAGCGTTATGCGGCCGTCCTGCGGCAGGCGCTTCTCCGCGATATCGAGCTGCGCCATGATCTTGATGCGGGAGATCAGCGACGCATGGATCGCCTTCTTCGGCCGCACGATGTCACGCAGCGCGCCATCAACGCGAAAGCGCACCACCGATACCTGCTCGAACGGCTCGATATGGATATCCGATGCCTCCTCGCGCACTGCTTGCGTCAGCAGCGCGTTGATCATGCGGATCACCGGCGCATCGTCGGCTGACTCCAGCAAGTCCTCGATGGCCGGCATGTCGAGCATAAGCTTGGTCAGGTCGAGGTCGGATTCGACTTCGCCAACCACCTGCGCGGCATCGCCGCCAGAGCCGGCATAGGCCTTCGCGATTGCCGCTTCCAGATCCTCGCGCGGCAGCGACTTCAGCTTGACGCGCCCGAAACGGCGGCTGACTTCGGCAATCGCCGAAGGCGCGGTTGCTTCCGAAACCCACACTTCGACGGCATTTCGCGCCGCCTCGCTGCGCCTGGCCAGCACCGTATGGTCACGGGCGAACGCGTAAGGCAACAGGGCATCGGTCATTACTGTACTCATATCACTACTCTATCTATTTATTGCTCTGGTTGGTTTCCGATGGCGGCACCGGGGCCGACGCGGGAGCTGCTGCAGGCTCCGGCACGTTCAACGGCGATATGGGCTGCGCACCGCCATTGGTGCGAGGCCGGATATCCAGCAGCGGGCCTCCGGTAGGGCGCCCATCGTGCAGCGGCGGCAACATCGGCGCAGTCATGTCCGGCAGGACCGGCACATGCGGCGGTTGCGCGCCGGCCTGGACGCCACGGATGAAGTCATAACGGTCATTGACCACGTTGACGCTCTGCTCTGCGGTACGGATCACGGTGGGGCGCAGGAAAACCATCAGGTTGGTCTTGGTGCCGGTGCGGTTCCGGTATTTAAAGAAATTGCCCACGCCCGGAATGTCGCCCAGTAAGGGAACTTTTTCCTCGCCGTCCGTGGTCCTGTCCTCGATCAAACCGCCAAGCACAATGATTTGACCATCATCGACCAATACGTTCGTTTCGATTGAGCGTTTATTTGTGATGATGTCGGAGGCGGCGCCGGTGGTGGGCAGCACATTCGAGGTTTCCTGGTAAATCGCCATCTTCACCGTGCCGCCTTCGGATACTTGCGGCCGCACGCGCAGCGACAGGCCAACGTCCTTGCGCTCGATGGTCTGGAACGGATTCTGCGAGCTGCCGGAAGTGGGGGTATAACTGCCGGTAATGAACGGTACGTTTTGACCGACAATGATGCGCGCTTCTTCATTGTCGAGCGTGATCAGGTTCGGCATCGACAGGATATTGGCATTCGCATCGGTTTCCAGCGCACGCGCCAGAGCTCCCAAGGTCAGGTGGCCATCGACCTGGCGGAAAATGCCGAGGTTGATGCCATTTCCCGGAGGCAAAAGCGTACCTTCGGTGGCTCTTGAAATCGCCTGATTGATCAGGTTGTTGCCGCCCTGCCCGAATCCGCTGGCAACACCTACCCGGTACTTGCTGGAACCGCTGCCCGAAAGGCCCGCCCACTGAATACCGAACTCGGCTGCGCGATCTGCAGTTACTTCGACGATCAGCGATTCGACATACACCTGCGCGCGGCGCGCGTCGAGTTGGTCGATGACTGTGCGCAAGTTGCGATACACGGATTCGCTGGCGGTAATGATCAGCGCATTGGTCGCCGGGTCAGCCTGAATGAAGCCGGCCGGCCCGCCCGTCGGTAGCGCTGCCGGCGCCGGCGAGGCAGTCAGCGGAGCGCCGTTACCGTTGCCATTGCCGCCGAACTGCCCTTGCTGGGCCGATGCCTGCATCGGCTGCGGACTGGCTGCCGGCTGATTGCCACCGGCCTGCGAGGCGCTGTCGGATGCCACCACCGCGCGCAGGGTTTGCGCGAGGCGGACCGCATCGGCATTGCGCAGATACACCACATGCACATTGCCCGGCTGCAAGGTCGGCTGATCGAGTTTCGCGATCAGCGATTTGGCAAGGTTGGCGCGTGCCTGCGACGGCGCGCGCAGGATCAAGGCATTGGTGCGGGGATCGGCCAGCACGGTAACGCGCCCCGAATCACCGCCGCCGGCGACCGGCCCGCCGCCCTGCTCCATGAGACGATTGACCATCACCGCGATATCGCTTGCCACCGCATGCTGGATCGGAATCACGTCCATGTCGCCGGTAGCGGGCGCATCGAGCGCGGCAATGATTCTGCCAATCCGCTTCAGGTTGTCGGCGTAATCGGTGATGACAAGACTGTTGTTGCCGGGATTGACGTTGATCGTGTTGTTCGGCGAAATGAGCGGTCGCAGAATCTGTATCAGGTTGTTGGCCGACTCGTAATTGAGCCGGAAGATCTGCGTCGCGATCTGGTCGCCGCGCACTTCTGCCGCCTTCACCGGCCCGGCCTGCAGCTTGGCGTCCGCCTCTGGCACGACCTTTGTGAAGCCATCCACTTTGACCATTGCATAGCCCTGCAGGCGCAGCGCGGACGCCAGCATCTGCAGCGCCTGCCCCTTGCTGACCGGCTTTTCGGATACAAGATTGATGGTGCCCTTGACGCGCGGATCGATGATGAAGGTAGTGCGCGTGTAATGGCCGATCGCCTTGATCACCGATTCGATGTCGGCGCCGACGAAATTGAGCGTCGCCTGGCTGGCGGTCGGGTCTTGCGCCCAGGCGGGCGGCATGCCTGTCGTCATTGCACACAGCAACAAAGCGGTTGCTCCCCAGCGACGCCATCCGGCCTGATTGTGTAATGTTTCTGCTGATTGGTTTTTTTTCATTTGAACTCTAGCGCGATAACATCCTTGTCGCCTTCTCTTCGGCGTTGTCCCAGCAAATTCAACAGATTTGCCAGCCGTTCTTCCTGCCCTTCCTCTGCTTCTGCCTTCCCTGAAAATTTCAGCCGCCCGTTCGCCAACGTTCCTTTACCACTCAACAGCATTGGCCCTTTGATGGTGCTCAATACAAGTTGCGCCTGCTGGCCGCGCCAGTCCATTATCAATTGGTAAGCGCCCAACGGTTTGATCGGTGACAGACGGGAAGCAATGTCGTTCATCTCCAATGTCATCGTGCCGAATATCGCCACGGCATTGCCTTCGCGCGTGATCTGCAGCGGCGTCCATGACAGTTGCATCCTGCCCGAAGGCTGCACCGTATTCAGCGGAGCGCCAAGGCCTGCCAGCCGCTCGGCCGGCAGAGAGACCGCGGCCGGACTGACCTGCCACTGATACCAGCTGCCGGTAATCCGGACCGGCTGCGACAATGCCTGCGGATTCTCCAGATCCATCTCGACCTGGCCCAGCAGCACCATCGGCGACAGGCGCCACGCAAAGCGACCGGGCAAAAGCGGCGTCACCGGATCGGTGCCGCTCGGCGCGCCGCCGATGAAGGCCGATCCGCGCCACAGCGTGCCCTGCGCATCACCCAGCGTCAGGCGGCCGCCGGTCTGCGATTCCACCAGTACCGCCATCCACGACGCCGGGCAGAATGCGAGCACAGTCAGCGCGACCGTGACGACTGCTGCCAGCAGCCACAGCGTCAGGCGGCGCACAACATCCCCCTGTTACACCACTTCATTGCCCACTTCCCTGCTGCCGCAATGTCAGTGTCGCGTTCACCGTGCCAGCCTGCTCCTGCGCATTGATATTCGCCTCGACCACCGACACGCGCGCCGTTCTCTGCATTTCTTCGAGCCACTGGACAGTATCGGCAAACGGCACCTCGTTCAGCTGTACCTTCGCCAAGTCACCGG
>JAEZVM010000091.1 GCA_023420795.1 Pseudomonadota bacterium | reverse complement strand
CAATGCCGAAAGTCACCTGCGGCAGAATCACCGCCTGCTTGCCGTCCGCCACCGCAGAATCAATCTCGACGCCCCTGTTCATCGGGCCGGGGTGCATCACGATCGCATCCGGCTTCGCAAGCGCGAGCCTCTCCGGGGTCAGACCATAGCTCTTGAAGAATTCCTGCGCGGACGGCAGCAGCGCACCGGTCATGCGTTCGTTCTGCAGGCGCAGCATGATGATGACGTCGACCCCCTTCAGCCCTTCATTCATGTCGGTGAACACGCGCACGCCCATCTGCTCCAGTCCACCCGGCAGCAGAGTGCGCGGGCCGATCGCGCGCACTTCCGGCACGCCGAGCGTGGTCAGCGCATGAATGTCGGAGCGCGCGACGCGGCTGTGCAGGATGTCGCCGACGATGGCGACCGTCAGGTTGCTGAAATCCTTCTTGTAGTGCCGGATGGTATACATGTCGAGCAGGCCCTGCGTCGGATGCGCATGGCGTCCGTCACCTGCATTGACCACATGCACGTGCGATTGATTGGTATCGGTCAGGTGCTTCGCGATCAGGTACGGCGCACCGGATTGCGCATGGCGTACGACGAACATATCGGCATGCATTGCGGCGAGGTTGTCGATGGTGTCGAGCAGCGATTCGCCCTTGCTGGTGCTGGACGCGGAGATGTTCAGGTTGATCACGTCGGCCGACAGGCGCTTAGAAGCGATCTCGAACGTGGTGCGAGTGCGGGTCGAATTCTCGAAGAATAGATTGAACACGCTCTTGCCGCGCATGAGCGGCACTTTCTTCACTTCGCGATCGCCGATGCTGACGAAGGAAGAAGCGGTATCGAGGATGTGAGTGATGATCGTTTTCGGCAGGCCTTCAATGGTGAGCAGATGCTGCAGCTCGCCGTTCTTATTCAATTGCGGATTATGCATGGTCCACCGTCAGGGAAAATCGACCGTCGTCGGCACGGCGCAGCACCAGTTGCTGCCCCTTGGAGAGTGTCACAGTATCGGCGACGAAATCGGCGGCGATCGGCAGATCCCGTTCGCCGCGATCGACCAGCGCGGCGAGCATGACGCGCGCCGGTCGCCCGTAATCGAACAGTTCGTTGATCGCAGCACGCGTGGTCCGCCCGGTGTACAGCACATCGTCCACGAGCAGGATGGTCGCTCCCTCGACCTCGAACGGAATCTGAGTCGGCTTCACTTCCGCATGCAAGCCTTTTTCCGCATAGTCGTCGCGGTAGAAAGACACGTCGATGAAGCCGAGTCGGTCGCTGAGCTGAAGCTCCGCGGCCAGTCGTTCAGCCAGCCAGGCGCCGCCGGAATGGATACCGACGATGGCAACATCCTGCGCATCGGCGAGGCCCGCCTTGATGCGTTCCGCAAGCACCTTGTACAGCGCCTCGGCGTCGAAATTAGGATTCGGCATAGTCATTGAAGTATTGTTGCAAAATAATTGCGGCCGCCTGCGCGTCGATCAGCTCGCCGCGCCTGTGCGAAATCACCGCTGAGGAAAAACGTTCGTCCACCAGCACTGCGGGCACACCGAAGCGGCCATGCAGCTGATTGGCGAAGCGGCGGCAGCGAACCGTCATTTCATGCTCGGTGCCGTCCGGGTGGCTCGGCAAGCCGACCACGCATCGTGTCGGCTGCCATTCCTGCATTAGTGCCTCAATCGCAGCGAACTTTGCGTCGTTCGTTGCCGCTGCAATTACGGTCAGCGGCTGCGCCTGTCTGAGCAGAGTATTACCGACCGCCACGCCGATGCGTTTCAAGCCGAAATCGAAACCCAGGACTGTTTCCACCGTATACTTTTGTCAGGCGTGCCCCGCATCGCCGGTCAGCATCATCGGATCGATACCAAGCAGCTTCATTGCAGCGGCAAAACGTTCCTCGACCGGCGTATCAAAAATGACCGCAGGATCGGCACGCACGGTCAGCCAGCCATTGCGGACGAGCTCCTCCTCAAGTTGCCCTGCGCTCCAGCCGGAACAGCCGAGAGAAACAAGCAGGCGCTCAGGTCCGCGGCCAACGGCGACTTCTTCGAGCACATCCTTGGAGGTGGTCAGCGCCACCTCGTCGCTCACCCGCATCATCGAAGAGTAGTTTCCATGTGGCGCATGCAGCACGAAGCCGCGCTCCACCTGTACCGGGCCACCCAGCATCACAGGCTTTTTATCGAATGCGCGGTCAGGAGCGATTTCGAGCTTGAGATCAATGCGCTCGAACAGGACGTCCAGCGTCATGTCGGTCGGCTTGTTGATGATGACGCCCAAGGCGCCTTCCGCGTTGTGCTCGCACAGATACACAACCGTTCCGCCGAACAGTGGATCGAGCATGGAAGGCATGGCGATCAGAAAATGGTCAGCCAGATTCAGTTGCGGAACAGGCGTCGTGTCGGTCGAAGCGGAAAAATCGGCAGCACCCCGGGACGTGCCGGACTTCGAAGGAAATATGCGAGTCTTGCTTGGTTTTACCATGGTGTGCATTTTATCAGCTTTGCTGCGCACGCCGTTCCGGGGCGAATCCAAAAAAGAAAAGCCCGGATCGTTGCCCGGGCTTTTCCTCTAACCTGAATTGTCTCAGGAAAGCGGTGCTTCCTTTTTGACAAATCCGGCAATCAGGTCGAGCAACTGCTCTTCCTGATAAGGTTTGCCGAGATACTCGTTGACGCCCAGTTCCAGCGCGTAATTGCGGTGTTTGGAAGCGGTACGCGAGGTGATCATGATGATCGGAATGTGGCGGGTACGGATATCGTCGCGCACATTGCGTGTCAGGTCGAAACCATCCATGCGAGGCATTTCGATATCAACCAGCATCACATCCGGCGTGACCGACTGCAGGTGTTCGAGTGCATCGACGCCATCCTTTGCCAGCACGACCTGATAGCCCTCACGGCTCAGCAGGCGCTGCGTCACGCGGCGAACGGTCAGCGAATCGTCAACCACCATCACGATATGTTGCGTGCGCAAGCCCTGCACCGGCTCGGAAGCCGGTGTGGATGGCGCCTGCGCGGCCATTTCCGCCACTGCTCCCATCGATGCCGGCGCATCGGAAGGCAGGATGCGCGGAGCGCGCAGGTTTTCCTGCGTCGAGCGTTGCGCCAGAGGTACCGGATTCAGGATCAGCACGATGTCGCCGGAGCCGAGCACGGTTGCACCTGCGATGCCTATCATGCGCGACAACTGCGGACCAATGTTCTTGACCACCACTTCGCGGTTGCCGATGATTTCATCGACATGCAGCGCAACACGGTCATTACCGCTCTTAAGGATCAGCAATGGCGAGTACTGCTGCGCCACCGGTGAACTCAGACTGTCACCGAGCAGCGTGGACAGGTAGAACAGCGGAATGCGCTGCCCCTGCCAGATGATCGCGCCTTCGTTATAGGCAGCAGCAAGCGCATTGGTCTTGAGCTGCTGCACCTGCTCCACCAGCACCGACGGCACCGCGTAGGTCTTGCCACCGGTCGATAGCAGCACGACCTGCGTCACCGCCAGCGTTAACGGCAGACGGATCGTGAAACGCGCGCCCTTGCCGGGCTCGGACCAGGTGGAAACCCGGCCACCCAGCGCAGCGGCTTCGGAGCGGACCACATCCATGCCGACGCCGCGGCCGGCGAGTTCGGTGATTTCCTCTGCGGTCGAGAAGCCCGGATGGAAGATCAGCTCGGATACTTCCTCATCCGACATCGGACGTTCGTTCGTCAGCAGACCCTGGCGCTCGGCCTTGGCGCGGATACGTGCAACATCCAAGCCCTTGCCGTCGTCGGAAAATTGGATCACCACCTCATTGCCTTCCTGCCGGATTTCCACCAGCAGTTCCCCGGTCTCGTTCTTGCCGGCGGCACGGCGCGCCTCGCGCGACTCGATGCCATGCACGATCGCATTGCGCAGCAGATGTTCGAACGGGCCGGTCATCTTTTCCAGCACGCTGCGGTCGATTTCCACCGCGCCGCCGCGAATGTCGAGGTTGACCCGTTTGTCGATTTCCTTGGCAGCCTGGCGCGTGACCCGGAACAGACGCTCGGAAATGCTGGCGAACTGCACCATGCGCACTCGCATCAGATCCTGCTGCAGGTCGCGTGTCAGACGCGCCTGGACCGACAGGTCGCCGACTGCGCTGTCGAGAGTCCGGCTCAGATTCTGATGCACCGAACCGACGTCGTTGACGCTCTCCGCCATCATGCGGGTCAGTTCCTGCAGGCGGGTAAAGCGGTCGAACTCCAACGGGTCGAATTCGCGATCGGCGGAATGCCCCATGTGCGACGCGATCTGCGTTTCCGCCTGCATTTCGATTTCACGCAGCTGGTCGCGCAGGCGGGCCACGTTGTCGGTCAGCTCCGACAGCGACGTTTTCAGCGTGCCGACCTCGTTTTCGAGCCTGGAACGTGAAATCGATACTTCACCGGCCTGGTTGACGAGACGATCGAGAATATCGGCGCGCACCCGCATCATCGGCACCGGCCCGGACGGCGCAACGGCAGAACGCGCATTCTGCGGCACAGCCGGCAACGAATTGCCTGCATCCTGCGGCATCAGCGGCGTCAATGCCGCCTGCTCCGCTTCCGCAGGCGATGCGACTTGCCCTGCCTGCACAGAAACCGGTTCGACCACCTGCGCCGCAGCCTGCGGGTTTTGCAAGCGCTCGAACATGTGCAATGCCTGATCGTAACGGATCAGCATGTCTTCGATCGCCAGAGCAGAAGGCGCGCCCAGCCGCATGATGTTCTCGATGCGGGTTTCCATATCGTGCAGATGCTGGCCGAGCCCCATCGCGCCAGCCATGCGGGCGCTGCCCTTCAGTGTATGCAACAGGCGCAGCATCGCTTGCGGCATGCCGAGATCAGCTGCGTTTTCCTGCCAGGCGCGCAGCGTCGTTCCCATCTGCGGCAGTATGTCGCGCCCCTCTTCGAGGAACACCGGCAGCAAATCGACGTCCAGTTCGTCCCGGATTGCCACTGCAGGTTCAGCCAACGCATCATTGCCGACATCAAGAGTCGGACGGATACTTTCCGGCGCGGCCACTTCCGATTCGGGCAGGGGCGCTGGCACAGGCTCCGGATCAACTAGCGGAACTGTTTCCGCAATCTCGGGCGGCAATACCGACATCACCATTTTTACCTGCTCGGCCGCACGTGCCTCAAGGTCCTGTCGGATGTTCGCAAGCAATCGCACATATTCCGGCTCATGCGGCGGCATCTCGCCGAGCGCGAACTGTTGCAGCATCGATTTGAGCTTTTCGATGCTCTGCTCGATGCCGTCGAACTCCTGCGGCAGCAGATGCACTGGCTTGCGAGCGAGGAACTGCAACACCATCTCCAAGCCGTAAGCCACCTCCTGCAATGCCTTGAAGCCGACCGTGGCGGAACTGCCGGCAAGCGAATGCGCCGCGTGAACCGATTTGGTACTTACTTCGCGTTCCGGCTCATGTCGCCATTCGGCGATGTCCTGCGCCAGCGCACGCACCAGATCATCGGTTTCCGTCAGATAGATGTTATGCAGCGGAACACTGATCTCCAGATCGCCGATGCGCTTGATATTGTCGTCGCGCTTGATCTCAGGAGCCTGCAAAGTCGGAAACTCGATCACGTCGGCGATGGAGACTACCGGCGCTGCTGGCTGCAAAGGCTCGCCGACCGGTGCGGACTCTTCCGCCTGCGGAGGCAATGCCGGCTCCTGCGCAGTCTCGAACATCGACAAGTCGGCATCCGACAATTGGATCTCTTCGACTTGCGGCAACGCCGACGGAATATCTTCCGCAGCTTCCTGATCAATTGAGAGTATCGGTTCAGGGGCAGACGCTTCCTCATGCGCGGTATCGTCGGATACGACAACCTCAGGCATCGGAGAGGGAGCCGGTTCAACCGCGGGGGCAGCAGGTTCCTGCGCTTCTGGCGCAGTTCCTTCTTCAAATACGAATTTCCCACCCGCCTTGACCCGCTCCGCCGCGCTCACGATGGCATCCGGCGTGCGATCCGACTTGCCGACCGACTTGAGATCCTGCACCCACGCCCCCAGAACCTCGGCGGCTTTTTCCAGCAGCGCATATAGCTCCGGATTGCCGCCGCGCGACTCGGAAAGCGTGAGATTCATGACCTGCTCGATGCTCCATGCCGCCTCGCCGAAAGCCACCAGTCCGACCATGCGGCCGCTTCCCTTGAGCGTATGGAAGCAGCGGCGCAGCGTCGTCAGGTGTTCCTGGTTGTGCGGCTGATTGCGCGACTCCGGCAAGACCTGCGCAACGGTGCCGAGCACCTCTTCCGCTTCCTGCAGAAATATCTCCAGCAATTCCGCGTCGATAGCTTCTTCCGTCGCGGGCGCAACAACCGGCGGCAGCTCGGAACTGACAGGCGCTTCCGGAACGGTGGCGGTAATGATCTGTGCGAGCGCGTCCTGCGAGACGGAGAAATCCGGACGCGCGAGAATGTCGATTCCCGCGCTCGCGCGCTCCTTCGCTTCCGGATTATCAACAAGCGCCGCATTCAGGCGCACCTGTGAAAGTGACTCCTTCAGTTGTTCCTGCAATGCCTGGTTGCCGGGCTCCGCCGTCAGCGACATCGCCAGTTCGGCGGATTGCTGCTGATGAAAAGCCAGTTCTTCTTCTACTGTGGGCAACTCACGAAAAGGGCGGGCGACAGCAGATGCGTCGCCCCTCTCAATCTTCTCAACTACAGGACCGTTATCGTCTGCCGACGACTGATTTACCGCATTGGGCTCGACGAGATTCGCGCGAAACAAGCCGAGTTCCTCGTCGAACAAGAAGCGCTTCTTCACCTGCTCCGCCGGAAGCTGCAAGGTCTCGATAAAGAAGCTCAAAGCTCCGACGTTTTGCGCGACCTTCTGGAAATCCTGCTGATCGGGCGCGGAGTCTGGTTCCGCAGCGAGGAATCGTTGCACCGCAGCCCGCGTATGCCGGATCGTCTGCATCGCATCGTCCTGATCGAGGACGGCCAGAGCGCCTTCGATCTGATGCAGAACGTTGTCGAGCTGATCGAGCGAAGCCTGCTGCGACGGATCCCGGAAATACTCGTCCAGCATTTTTTCAACCTGCCGCAGGCTGGCCTGCATTTCGCCGGCCAGCGCCACCATGGTCTGACGCTGCTGCGCCTCGCGCGACATGTCGTCCAGCCAGTCGGCGGATTGCGCCGGCGCTTCGCCAGATACCACCGCAAGCAGTCTCGCTGTCAGCGCATGCGCGCGCTCGTCGAAGTTGTCCGGCAGGCGGCCGAGATTGTTCAGCGCGTTTTCGATGAACAAAAGGCTGGTCGCCATCTCCAGGCTCAGCGTATCGCCCGGCTTCGCATACGCGGCATGGCGCGCGATGCCCTTGAGCTCGCGCAGCAGCTTGGTCAACGGCGCCGAATTCAGCCTGGAGCCGGCCTCAGCCAGCCCCCGCATGTCATGCTCGAACGACTCTGCCGCGCTGGCATCGCCGCCCGCGATCCGGTTCCAGATATTTTTCGCATGCGACAGTCGCTCCTTGGCAGTGGCCAGCGCATCGACATCCACCTGTCCGTAGCGCTTCCTGTCGTAATCCGCCGGCACCAGGCCTTCCAGCTGATAAGTGCTGCGGATCTGCTGCGCACGCGGCGAGGGATTTTTCGCCTTCGCGATAAAGAACAGTGCATCGCGCAGCAATCGCTCAGCGATGCT
>JAEZVM010000078.1 GCA_023420795.1 Pseudomonadota bacterium | reverse complement strand
TATGGCAATAACAGTTATTTATGTCGTTTATATCTTGCGTCTCTGCTTCGAGGGAGCATTGCACGGTTTTCGTGGCGGCTTGAAGGATTTGGAAGGAGTTCTGGCGCAGCTTCCTCGTTTATCAGATAGCGTGACCGTCGCAACTGGCGAATGCCGTGGTACTAAGTGTCGTTCGCTGTTGCCAATCAGGTCAGAACGCCCCATGCGTTGCAAAGCTTCGCGCAGAATCGGCCAGTTTTCCGGATCGTGATAGCGCAGGAAAGCCTTGTGCAACTTCCGGATTTTGCCAGCCCGGGCCGTCTCAACGACTTCCGAATCGGCCGATATCTTGTGCAGCGGATTCTTGCGGCCGTGATACATCGCAGTTGCCATCGCCATCGGCGTCGGCACAAAAGCCTGGACCTGATCGAGCTGGAAATTGTTTTTCTTCAGCCACAGCGCCAAGTTCAGCATGTCTTCGTCGGTCGCGCCGGGATGGGCGGCGATGAAGTAGGGGATCAGGTACTGCTCCTTGCCTGCTTCCTTCGAATAGCGCTCGAACATTTCCTTGAACTTGTAGTACGAGCCCATGCCCGGCTTCATCATCTTGGATAGGGGACCTTCCTCGGAATGTTCGGGCGCGATCTTCAACAGGCCGCCGACGTGGTGCGAAACCAGTTCCTTCACATATTCCGGTGAGCGCACCGCGAGATCGTAGCGCAGGCCGGAGCCGATCAGGATCTTCTTGATGCCCGGGATTGCGCGCGCCTTGCGGTAGAGCTGGATCAGCTTGCCGTGATCGGTGTTCATGTTCACACAGATGGTCGGATATACGCAGGACAGGCGGCGGCAGCTTTCCTCGATCTTCTTGTCCTTGCAGGCGAGCCGGTACATGTTTGCGGTCGGCCCGCCGAGGTCGGAAATGGTGCCGGTGAATCCTTTCGTCTTGTCGCGGATCAGTTCGATTTCGCGCAGGATCGAACGCTCCGAACGGCTCTGAATAATGCGTCCCTCATGCTCGGTGATCGAACAGAAAGTACAGCCGCCGAAGCAGCCGCGCATGATGTTGATCGAGAAGCGGATCATCTCCCAAGCGGGAATACGCGCATTGCCGTAGCTCGGATGCGGCGCGCGGGCATACGGCGCGTCGTAAATCCCGTCCATCTCTTCCATTGCCAGCGGCAGCGGCGGCGGATTCAGCCAGACGTCGCGCTCGCCGTGCGCCTGCACCAGCGCGCGCGCATTGCCCGGGTTCGACTCAAGATGGAACGCGCGCGACGCATGTGCATACAGCGTCGGATCGTCTTTTACATCTTCATATGCAGGCAGCCGCACGACGGTTTTCTCGCGCTGTTCCTTCAGCGCCGCCTGGCGCTCCTCGCGCGACAGGATCAGTACCGGCTGCTCGGCCTTCGGTTCGGTTGCACAACTGGCGGTTTCCTTCTCCTTCATCGCGTACGGATCGGGATGCGGTTCGATACGGCCGGGTGTGTCGTAGCGGGTGGAGTTCGCTTCGCTCCAGTCCGGCGCCGGCTTCCAGTCGCGAGATACCATGAAGGCGGTGCCGCGCAAGTCCCGGATTGTCTTGATCGATTCGCCCGCCGCCAGTCGATGGCTCAATGCAACGAGCGCACGCTCGGCATTGCCGAACAGCAGAAGGTCAGCCTTGGAGTCCGGCAGGACGGAACGCCGCACCTTGTCCGACCAGTAATCGTAGTGCGCGATGCGGCGCAGGCTGGCTTCGATGCTACCGACGATAACGGGCGTATCCGAATAGGCTTCGCGTGCGCGCTGTGCATAGACGACCAGAGTGCGGTCAGGCCGCTTGTCGCGTTCGCCGTTGGGCGTGTAAGCGTCTTCCGAGCGGATCTTGCGGTCTGCGGTATAGCGGTTGATCATCGAATCCATATTGCCGGCAGTGATGCCGAAATACAGGTTCGGTTTGCCCAGTGCACGAAATGGCTCCGCGGAATGCCAGTCGGGCTGGCTGATGATACCGACCCGGAATCCCTGCTTTTCCAGCAGGCGCCCGATCAGCGCCATGCCAAAACTCGGATGATCGATATATGCGTCTCCGGTAATCAGGATGACATCGCACGAATCCCAACCGAGCGCATCCATTTCCGCTCGCGACATCGGCAGAAATGGTGCGGGAGTTGTGTAGTCGGGACGATGACGGGGATAGGAGAACAGATTCTTGGGGGCGTTCATGGTGGGGCGGATTGTACCGGAAATGCCATTGCCGAAACGCCGGTCGGCATCTCATTGCGGCTCAGGGCAATGAAGGAAACGGATAGGTTGGACCGGATTGCTGCTCGTCGGTTGCAGCGGACGACCAATGAATGATCGCGCCAGCTCCGGAACTCCCCTGTCTGTCTCTTATCAAATTTACCCGTACTGAATACTGGAAAGGAGAGACATCATGCGACCGGACGAAGTCCAGCAACGATTCAGCCAGATCGAAAACACCATTCACCATGCGGCGAAATGCTGTGCGCAAGCGCAAGCGGTACCGATGGATTTGAAGGACAGCCTCCAGCAGCTCGATCAGAAGGCAATGCATGCTAGGAACATCCTGCAGTCTCAGGACGAGAATCAGATTCGGCAGTGTGTGGATGAACTTGAGGAGCTAGGCGATCGCGCAAAGGATGCATGCGAGCAGTCCAGCGGCAACCTTGATGGCGAGCTCAAGAGCGCTGTCATGCAGGCTCATCGGGAGCTTTCCGATCTGAAGCATCAGCTTCACTGATTTATTTAGTTTGCTTTCCTCGCGAAGGCGTGGCTCCTTCGCGAGGGTTTTACTGCATTACTTGCCCGGTGCAACGTCGGGCAACACGACATTCACATCCAGCACTTCAAGATTTCCTTGTCGATCGAGCGAAATCTTGATGTCTTCGGCATTGACCTTTGCATACTTCGAGATCACGGCGATCAATTCCTTGTGCAGTGCCGGCAGGAAGTCGGGGCCGTCCCGGCCGTTGCGCTCGCGTGCGATGATGACCTGCAGGCGTTCCTTCGCGGCGCTGGCACTTTTGGGTTTGTTGGTGAACAGGAATGAAAGTAGCGCCATATCACTTGCCCTTGAACAGTCTCTGGAACAGCCCGGGTTTTTCGTAAGCGGTAAAGCGCAGCGGCACCTCATGGCCGAGGAAGCGCGCGACCACATCCTGATAAGCCTCGGCCACGTCGCTGCCGGCCATGTGGATGGCGGGATTGCCCTGGTTCGATGCGTGCAGCACGGTTTCCGATTCCGGGATGATGCCGATCAGTGGAATGCGCAGGATTTCCTGCACGTCCGTGAATGACAGCATTTCGCCTGCTTCCACGCGCTTGGGCACGTAGCGGGTAATCAGCAAATGTTCCTTGACCGGTTCACCGCCGTTCAATGCGCGGCGCGACTTGGCCTGGATGATGCCGAGGATGCGGTCGGAGTCGCGCACCGACGATACCTCGGGATTGGTCACCACGATCGCCTCGTCGGCAAACGTGAGCGCCATCACCGCGCCATGCTCGATGCCGGCCGGAGAATCGCACACGATGTACTCGAAATCCATCTTGGCCAGATCGTTCAGCACGCGTTCGACGCCTGCTTCGGTCAGCGCATCCTTGTCGCGCGTCTGCGAGGCAGGCAGCACGAACAGGTTGTCGCAGTGTTTGTCCTTGATGAGAGCCTGATTGAGGGTCGCTTCATTGTTGATGACATTGACGAAGTCGTA
>JAEZVM010000361.1 GCA_023420795.1 Pseudomonadota bacterium | reverse complement strand
AAACGCCGCTGGCTTTTTGATAAGTTCTTGGGGGTGTTGGCATCACGCTTTCCAAGTGATGACTTGGAAAAGTGCTACCCTTTGTGCTACTCCGATCTAAGTTCGGACTTGTTTAAGTCCTTGAATTTAAACCGAAATAGGGGAGATGGGGTGGCCGATGGGACTCGAACCCACGACGACAGGAATCACAATCCTGGACTCTACCAACTGAGCTACGGCCACCACTGAAACCTTGCTTGGCGTCACACCGAGCAAGCCCGTAATTATACAAACTTCACCGCGATGTGGCAAATCCTTGTATTTATGCGCTCGCCGTAATCTGCATGACCGGCGGATGCAGGTCCAGCAGCTTCGCAAATGCGCTTGTCAGCGCTGTTTCGCTGCCAGTCGTAAAACCTCTTACTGTGCCAATACCTTCCTGGCGCAGCAGTCCGCGCTCGGTCAGCAGCCGCAGGAGTTGCCTCGCGACCGGTTCGCCGGTATCGATAATGGCGATGGGTTGCGACGTGATGCGGGCAAGAATTTCCTCGATCAGCGGCTGGACAAAAGGATAATGCGTGCAGCCGAGCACCAGCGTATCCGCGCCTTGCTCGATCAGCGGTTGAATATATCGCTGCAGCAGCGCGGCGGTGGCTGCCGAATGCAGTTCGCCTTTTTCCACCTGGTCGGCCAGTCCTATGCAGGCTTGGGGCAGGAAGACTACGTTGGTCTTGGCGGTGAGTTGTTCGCGCAATAAATTGAACTTCGCGCTTGCTAGCGTGCCTTTGGTCGCGAGCACACCGACCGTGCCGGTTCTGGTCACTGCCGCAGCCGGCTTCAGACCGGGCTCGACGCCGACAACCGGCAGGGTGGGATAACGCTCGCGCAGCGCCTTGATCGCGGCGGCGGTCGCGGTGTTGCACGCGACAACGAGCGCCTTTGTACCGTATTGCATCAGGAATTCCGCGATTGCGAGCGAGCGGGCGACGATCTCTTCTTCCGTCTTGCCGCCGTAGGGCGCATAGCCGGAATCGGCGAAGTACAGCAGATCCTCGTTCGGCAGGCAGGCGCGAATATACTTCAGCACCGACAGGCCGCCGATGCCGGAATCAAAAACGCCGATGGGAACCTGGGCTCCCATCGGCGCTGTCGCTTGAAGCGTGTCGCTCACTTTATGCGGCGGTCACCGGAATGGTGCCCAGCTTGCCCGAGGCGATGCGTTCCTGCCATTCCTTCGGACCGGTGTTATGCACCGAAATACCGTTGGAATCGACCGCCACCGTAACCGGCATGTCCTTGACCTCGAACTCGTAGATCGCTTCCATACCGAGGTCTTCGAAACCGACAACCTTCGCGGTCTTGATCGCCTTCGATACCAGATAGGCGGCACCGCCGACGGCCATCAGGTAGGCCGACTTGTGGTTCTTGATCGATTCGATCGCGACCGGGCCGCGCTCGGCCTTGCCGACCATCGAGATCAGGCCGGTCTTTTCCAGCATCATGTCGGTGAACTTGTCCATGCGGGTGGCGGTGGTCGGGCCTGCGGGGCCGACGACTTCATCGCGCACTGGATCGACCGGGCCGACGTAGTAGATCACGCGGTTGGTGAAATCGACCGGCAGCTTCTCGCCCTTGGCCAGCATGTCCTGAATGCGCTTGTGTGCGGCATCACGGCCGGTCAGCATCTTCCCGTTCAACAGCAGGGTCTGACCCGGCTTCCAAGACGCGACTTCTTCCTTTGTCAGCGTGTTCAGATCGATGCGCTTGGACTTTTCAGTATCCGGCGTCCAGCTCACGTTCGGCCACTCGGACAGGGCCGGCGGTTCGATATAGGCCGGGCCGGAACCGTCGAGCACGAAGTGCGCATGGCGGGTGGCCGCGCAGTTCGGAATCATCGCGACCGGCTTGGAGGCGGCGTGCGTCGGATAGGTCTTGATCTTCACGTCGAGCACGGTGGTCAGGCCGCCTAGGCCCTGCGCGCCGATGCCGAGCGCATTGACCTTTTGGTACAGCTCGATGCGCAATTCTTCCAGCTTGTTCTGCGGGCCGCGCTTGAGCAGTTCGTACATGTCGATGTCTTCCATTAACGATTCCTTGGCCATCAGCATCGCCTTTTCGGCGGTGCCGCCGACGCCGATGCCGAGCATGCCCGGCGGGCACCAGCCGGCGCCCATCAGCGGCACGGTCTTCAGCACCCATTCGACCAGGTTGTCGCTCGGGTTCATCATCACGAACTTCGACTTGTTTTCGGAGCCGCCGCCCTTGGCTGCGACTTGCACGTCGATCGTGTTGCCCGGCACCAGGCTCATGTGGATCACGGCCGGCGTGTTGTCACGGGTGTTCTTGCGTTCGAAGATCGGGTCCGACAGCACCGACGCGCGCAGCACATTGTCCGGATTCAGGTAGCCGCGACGCACGCCTTCGTTGACCGCATCCTCGATCGAGCCCTTGAAGCCTTCGAAGCGCACATCCATGCCGATCTTCAGAAACACGTTGACGATGCCGGTGTCCTGGCAGATCGGGCGGCGGCCTTCGGCGCACATGCGCGAGTTGGTCAGGATCTGCGCGATCGCATCCTTCGCTGCCGGATTCTGTTCCACTTCGTAGGCACGCGCGAGGTGCTGGATGTAATCCACCGGATGGTAGTAGCTAATGTACTGCAGCGCGGCGGCGACCGATTCGATGAGGTCTTCTTGCTTGATGATGGTCATGATGTTGTCTGCTAAGGGTCAGTGGGATTGGTTGGAATGATCCTGCACCGGTGCCATCAGGCGGTCGCAATAGGCGATGGCCATCGCCGATAGCAGGAAGGTGATATGGATGCCGGTCTGCGCCATCAATGTCTTCGGATCATACGCGCCGGCATTGATGAAAGTCTTCAGCAGGTGGATCGACGAAATGCCGATGATCGCGGTCGCGAGCTTTACCTTCAGCACCGAGGCATTCACATGCGACAGCCACTCCGGCTGGTCAGGATGGCTTTCGAGATTCATGCGCGACACGAAGGTTTCGTAACCGCCGACGATGACCATGATGAGCAGGTTGGAAATCATGACGACGTCGATCAGGCCGAGCACCACGAGCATGATGGTGCTCTCAGTCAGCTTGGTCGGCTTGGGAACACCCTCGATGGCAACGGCGTTGATGATGTGTTCCAGCGATGCCGCATTGCCGAGCGCGGCGCCGATCAGATCGACCAGTTCAACCCAGAAGTGATACACATAAACGCCTTGCGCAAGTATCAGGCCGATATACAGTGGCAGTTGCAGCCACCGGCTCATGAAGATCAGATTAGGTAGGGGGCGAATGGGGCGAGATGCTTTGTTGATGCTTTTTTCGTTGGAATCCATGACATCGAAATGAGGCGGAAAAACCCGAGCATTTTACACGCGCTGAAACTTTCGTTTCCATGGATTATCAAGATGCAACAAATGCAACGGGTATCACAAGGCCCATGGCCGGCAAGGATGAGGCGGGATATCGGCGTACTCAAAAACTCAGCTGCGCGAGGGCAGAGTCAATCCGTTTTGCGCCTCCTCATGCTTGCAAAAAAGGCATATGTAAGGCTTAAGTAAGAGTAAAAGCTTAACGTCGCAGCATCCAACAGCACCATCCAACATGAAGCAGGAGACAAGCATGTCCGACATCGAAACCGTGAAGCAGGAAAGCCGCATTTTCAATCCGCCCGCCGAGTTCGTGAAGAACGCGGCGATCTCCGGCATGGACGCCTACAAGGCGCTGTGCGCGGAAGCCGAGCGCGATTATGAAGGCTTCTGGGCCAAGCTCGCAAACGAGAACATCCAGTGGAAAAAGCCGTTCACCAAGACTCTGAACGAATCCCAGGCACCGTTCTACAAATGGTTTGAAGACGGCCAACTCAATGTCTCGTACAACTGCCTCGACCGCAACCTCGCCAACGGCAACGCCGACAAGACCGCGATCATCTTTGAATCCGACGACGGCAAGGTCACCAAGGTTACATACAAGGATCTGCACGCACGCGTCTGCCAGTTTGCCAACGGCCTGAAGTCGCTCGGCATCAAGAAGGGCGACCGTGTCGTGATCTACATGCCGATGTCGGTCGAAGGCATCGTCGCAATGCAGGCCTGCGCGCGCATCGGCGCCACCCACTCGGTGGTGTTCGGCGGTTTCTCCGCGAAGTCGCTGCAGGAGCGCATCATCGATGCCGGCGCGGTCGCTGTCCTTACTGCCGACGAGCAGGTGCGCGGTGGCAAGCAACTGCCGCTGAAGGCCATTGTCGATGAAGCCCTCGGCATGGGCGGCTGCGACACGATCAGGAATGTCGTGATCTACAAGCGCACCGGCGGCAACATCAACTTCCAGGCTGGCCGCGATCTCTGGATGCACGACGTGGTCGCCAGCCAGGCTGCCGAATGCGAACCGGAATGGGTCGATGCCGAGCATCCGCTGTTCGTGCTGTACACCTCGGGCTCCACCGGCAAACCGAAGGGTGTGCAGCATTCGTCCGCGGGCTACCTGCTGTGGGCGATGCTGACGATGAAGTGGACCTTCGACATCAAGCCGAGCGACATTTTCTGGTGCACCGCCGACATCGGCTGGGTCACTGGTCACACCTACATCACGTATGGTCCTCTGGCTGTGGGGGCGACGCAGATCGTGTTCGAAGGCGTGCCGACCTACCCGAACGCCGGCCGTTTCTGGGACATGATCCAGAAACACAAGACCACCATCTTCTACACTGCGCCGACCGCGATCCGTTCGCTGATCAAGGCCGCCGATGCGGATGCCAACGTGCATCCGAAGCAATACGATCTGTCCAGCCTGCGTCTGCTTGGCTCCGTTGGCGAGCCGATCAACCCGGAAGCCTGGATGTGGTACTACCGGAACATCGGTAACGAGAAGTGCCCGATTGTCGATACCTTCTGGCAGACCGAAACCGGCGGCCACATGATCACACCGCTGCCGGGCGCAACGCCGTTGGTTCCGGGTTCCTGCACGCTGCCGCTGCCGGGCATCATGACGGCTGTGGTCGATGAAACCGGGCATGACCTGCCATGGGGCCAGGGCGGCATTCTCGTCGTCAAGCGTCCGTGGCCGGCGATGATCCGCACCATCTGGAATGACCCGGAGCGCTTCAAGAAGAGCTACTTCCCGGAAGAGCTCGGCGGCAAGACCTACCTCGCTGGCGACGGTGCGGTGCGCAACGAAAAAACCGGCTACTTCACCATCACCGGCCGCATCGACGACGTGCTGAACGTCTCCGGCCACCGCATGGGCACGATGGAAATCGAATCCGCGCTGGTTGCTAACCCGCTGGTTGCCGAAGCGGCAGTCGTCGGCAAGCCGGACGAAACCACCGGCGAAGCAATCTGCGCCTTTGTCGTGCTCAAGCGCGCCCGTCCGAGCGGCGATGAAGCCAAGCAGATCGCCAAGGAGCTGCGCGACTGGGTTGCCAAGGAAATCGGACCGATCGCCAAGCCGAAGGAAATCCGCTTCGGCGACAACCTGCCGAAGACCCGCTCAGGCAAGATCATGCGCCGCCTGCTGCGCGTACTCGCCAAGGGCGAACAGATCACCCAAGATGTATCCACACTCGAAAACCCGGCAATCCTGGAGCAGTTGAAACAGGCGCAATAAGCAAGCCCAAGAACGAGGAGACAGGAAAAGCCGGCGCAGCCACAAGCTGCGCCGGCTTTTTCCATTCCGAGGTGAAAAATTGCAATACTCCGCCCGAGTTTTGCTATAATGTGCGGCTTCGCGAATGCGAACCCGAATCCAGGAGAGGTGGATGAGTGGTTTAAGTCGCACGCCTGGAAAGCGTGTATAGGTTAATAGCCTATCGGGGGTTCGAATCCCCCCCTCTCCGCCAAGTATGAAAGCCCCTGATGCTCAGTGAGTTTCAGGGGCTTTTGCTTTTCAGCCTCCTGATGTTCTCCCTTTATGGGTTAAATCGGAGGTAGCGTGCGCAGATGCAGCGATGAGGGGGAGAACGATGTGCATGCGATGGTATCTAAGAGACATGATTCGTCAGCGTAATGAGGAGTCAGCATGACATATCCGTCAAA
>JAEZVM010000291.1 GCA_023420795.1 Pseudomonadota bacterium | reverse complement strand
CCGATCATCAGCCATTACCTGAACATGCCGAACGGCGCGATGACGGTGATGACCGCGATGGGCGGCACGGCCGCGATCTTCATGGGCCTGTCGGCGTACGCACTGGTAAGCAAGCGTGACATGTCGTTCATGGGCGGCTTCCTGACGGTCGGTATCCTGGTCGCGTTCCTCGCCGGCCTGGCGGCAGTGTTCCTGCAGATCCCGGCGTTGTCGCTGACGGTATCCGCCGTGTTCGTGCTGCTGATGTCGGGCCTGATCCTGTACGAAACCAGCAACATCGTGCATGGCGGCGAGACGAACTATGTGATGGCGACACTCACGCTGTTCGTGTCGATCTTCAACCTGTTCACGAGCCTGCTGCAACTGCTGGGCTTCGCGAATAACGAGTAACACCTACGGTTAGGTTAGGAAGGAACAGGTTCCCCCACCTGTTACTCCTATGAGGGCGTCAGACGTTTGACGCCCTCTTTTTTTACCGCAACCAATGACTGAATAACAACAGGGAATGCCATGATGGAACTTCTTTCCGATCCGCAGATATGGATTGCTTTCTTCACGCTGACGGCACTGGAACTGGTGCTCGGTATCGACAACATCATTTTCATTTCCATCCTGGTGGACAAGCTGCCGCCGGCCAAACGGGAAATGACGCGTCGCATCGGCCTGTTCCTCGCGATGTTCATGCGGATCGGCCTGCTGCTGACCTTGTCATGGATCGTCGGACTGACGCAACCACTTTTCTCGATCGTTGGGCAGGAAATTTCTGGACGCGACGTGGTATTGCTGCTGGGTGGATTGTTCTTGCTATGGAAGAGCGTCGGCGAGATTCATGAAACCTTTGAAGGTGCGCACGCCGATGCAAAATCCTCGGCGGTCAAGCACACGTTCGCCGGCATCATCCTGCAGATCATCGTGATCGACCTGGTGTTCTCGCTCGACTCCATCATCACTGCAGTCGGCATGGTGGACGAGATCGCGGTAATGATTGCAGCGGTGATCGCCTCGGTGACGCTGATGATGCTATTCGCCCGTCCGATCGGTCACTTTGTGTCGGCGCATCCGACCATCAAGATGCTGGCGCTGTCCTTCCTGGTGGTGGTGGCCGTGGTACTGATCGCGGAAGGCTTCGGGCATCATGTGCCGAAGGGCTACATCTACAGCGCGATGGCATTCTCGGTGGTGGTCGAGATGCTCAACATCCGCCTGCGCAAGCGCTCGATGCGCGACGAAGTCATCGCGACCAAGTACGTGCAGGACGAGCGATAAGCCGTGGTACCTGCAGGGAGGAAGGCAACTGGCTTTCCTCCCTTGTTTTTGGATTACGCCACCCGGGCGAACTGGACGTTGCTCCTGCCGGCATTCTTGGCGTCGTACATCGCCATGTCAGCCGACTTGACCAGCGCCTTCGCATCGGTGCCGTCTTCTGGATATATCGCCGCACCAATGCTGGCGGAGATGTTGAAGGTATGACCGGCAATCTCGTACGGCTCGGTCAGCCGGTTCAGGATTTTTGTCGCAACCGTCATCACCGCATTCCGGCCTTCGATGTCGGATAGCAGCGCGACGAACTCATCGCCGCCGAGCCGGGACGCGGTATCGGACTCGCGCATGCAGCTGTGCAGGCGGTTCGCCACTTCCTTCAGCAGCAGGTCGCCATAGGCATGGCCGTAAGTGTCGTTGACCGGCTTGAACTTGTCGAGGTCAATGAACAGCAGCGCGACATGCTCATGGTCACGCTTTGCTTTCGCCAACTCGCGCTGCAGCCGCTCGTCCAGCAGCTTCCGGTTCGGCAGGCCGGTCAGTGCGTCATACAGCGCCAACTGCATCGCCTGGTTGGCTGCGTGCAGCGCGCGCGCTCGGTCGTCGAGGAACACCCAGATCAGCAATGCGAGCAGCAGGCTGATGCTGATACCGGCGCGCAGTACGAGTTCCGGACGGTCCGGGCGGATTTTCTGTTCGAACACCGGCAGCGCGCTCGTTACCACCGTCCATGTATGCTGGGCGGCGACGATGCGATTCACGCTGCGCAGCTTGCGCGTCAACTCAGTAGCGCTGACCGACTCGTCGGAGTCGTACATGCGGGCAGCATCCGAGACTTCATCGCCGTCGTAGATCTCTATGTCGAGATCGTCCACATCGCCTGCCGTCTCTCCATGTATGCCATACATGAAATGGTTGATGCGGAATGGCGCATAGACCCAGCCCGTCAAATCGCTGCGGCGCCGGCCCAGCATTTCCGGCGTCTCCCCCCCCCGGTAAACCGGCAGGTACATCAGAAAGCCGGCCTGCTCCCCGCTTTCCCCTTCCTGCACCAGCCGCACCTTGCCGGACATGGCAGATTGCGCGGTATCGCGCGCCAGCGCCATTGCCGTGCGGCGCACCGGCTCGGAATACATGTCGTAGCCGAATGCGCGCAGGTTGTCGGCCAGGAAGGGCTCCAGATAAACAATCGCCGAATAGAGCTCACGCTCACCGTCCGGTGTGATCCGGTAATTCGGAAAACCCTCGGCACGGACTATTCGTTCATGTTTTTCCTTATCTTGCGGCGACACTGCGGCGGTAAAGCCGATGCCCTGGATTCCCGGATAGTTTTCCTCCAGGTTGAGTGCCTCGACGAAGTTATGGAAGTCATTCCTGCTGACGTGTTCCGATGCACGGAACAGGCCTACGCCCGCGCGCAGCACCTGCTCATAGACAAGGATGCGCTGCTGGATGCGCTCGTTGGATTCGCTTACCCGAAAATCGAAGGTGGTCTGCAGCTCCCTTTCCGCCGACCGGCTAGCTGCACTCCACAGGTTATAGGTAACGTATAGTGAAAGAAGGAGCGTGACGAGCGTAACCAGCTCCCTGGCCCGGGAAATACTTCGGACCTGGTCTGCCGTAGTTTCAACCTGCTTCATGCAACGACCCGACGGACATGTGTGCCATGTTATTTAATGTTATGTAGCAAGGTTATGTTCATCGCGGGTCGTCTCCTTGCTCACGGTCTTCCCAGCATCTTTTCTTTAGACGGTGCTAAAAGAGACCGAGCCATCTCCTGAATCAAGTAAAAAATCTCCCCGCAGTTATTTGCAACTGCACTGCAACATAGCTGGTCTGACCACGCAGGTAAAAAAAGGTTTTTGATGTTGCAATACCGGGTTGCGCCAGATCGGAACGCCGCCGAATGGCAAGGTTTTCCGGCAAAGAATCAACGGAGAACGGGGCTTGGGTTAAGGACTGAAATCAGGACACTTGCAGCTGCGGAGTACCGTGCAGCATCCTCCCATACTTGGCGATGATCTGGTCAAGCTTGGTCTTAAGCGTATCGGCATTGAATGGCTTGACGATGTAGGCATCGACGCCAGCATAGGCAGCGGCGAGGATCATTTCCCTTGTCGCCTGTGCAGTCACCAGCAGAACTGGCAGACGCCGTTGCAGCGGCAGCTCGCGGATCGCCCGCAGCAGCGTAATTCCGTCCATATGCGGCATGTTCCAGTCGGTAATGACGAAATCAATCGGCACGCCGTCGGTTTCCGCCGACTTGATCACCTGCAGCGCGCTTCGTCCATCGGCGGCTTCCGAGATCCTCACTTCCCTCAACTGATCCTTGAGCAGGCTCCCGATCACGCGGCGCATGCTGGAAATATCATCAACGATCAGGAAATGCCCCTGTCTGAGAACGAGGGAAGACGCCGCTCCTTCATGCAACGGGGTACGGCTGACGGAGGCAAGGTGATTTGTCGGGCACATGATATCCGGTGGCTGTTGATTCCACTTTCCGGCGATCCGAGGTACGGTACCGGAACCTTTACCGGGGCGGCGGCTCGTTTTTCTGCCTGCCCCTGTCGTTCCTGATTAACGGAACGACAGGGGCAGCTTAGTACAAATGTTTCCGTACGGCAATAGTCAATTCGGCAGAGAGGAAAGCGTCGCTCCCTGTCAATTGCTCAGCCCATCAGCGCCACCGGGACTTTGCGCAGGCCGAAATATTCCAGCTCGGCCAGCAGCGCCACCACCAGCGCTTGCGCCATCACGAATATCTGGCCGATCAGGGTGGGACTGACCCAGCCGGACATCAGCAAGACGATGCTGTCGGCCACCCACAAGGCATTGCAGATGATGATCGCCCAAACCCAGCGCCGGGACAGCTGCGCGCGCGTGGCGACATAAGCGACAAGCGCCGCGAACGGCAGCAGAACGATGCCCGCCTCGCGCAACAGAACCAGCGGCAGGCCGAACAGCGGTGAGAGATGGCCGGCGCCGAGCGCGAGCAGCAGGCCGGTGGCGGCAGTGGCGAGTGCATCGGTCATCAGCACGCGGCGCAGGAAGTCAGAAGAGGAAGTAGCGAACATGGCAGTCTCCATCAGGTTGGGGGGAGGCTTCATGCTCGTACACGATCCGCATCAAGTCGATTACCTGCAAGGTAATGGGAAGGCATAGGCGCTTCGGCTATGATCGACGCCATGATGCCCGCTACCCGCCCCGTTGGAGACTACCTGCGCGAATGGCGCCAGCGCCGCCGCCTGTCGCAGCTCGATCTCGCGCTCGACGCCGATATCTCGACGCGCCACCTGAGCTTCATGGAAACCGGCCGCGCGCAGCCGAGCCGCGACATGGTGCTGCGCCTTGCCGAGCGTCTGGAGATACCGCTGCGGGAGCGCAATGCGCTGCTGGTGTCGGCCGGTTACGCGCCGGTCTTTCCGGAACGGCGTCTGGACGATCCGCAGCTGCAACCGGCGCGCAAGGCGATGGAACTGGTGCTGGCCGGGCATGAGCCGTATCCGGCGCTGGCGATCGACCGCCACTGGCATCTGGTTGCGTACAACCGCGCGGTGCAGCCGCTGCTGGCGGGCATCGATCCGTCGCTGCTGCAGCCGCCAGTGAACGTGCTGCGCCTGAGCCTGCATCCGGGGGGGCTGGCGCCGCGCATTGCCAACCATGCGCAATGGCGCGCGCATCTGTTCGAGCGGCTGCGGCACCAGATCGAGGTGACCGCCGATCCAGTCCTCGTGAATCTGCTGAATGAATTGAGCGGCTATCCGGCACCCGCAACAGCGCAGCGCGCCACGGAGACGCAGGACTTTGCCGGCGTGGTTGTGCCCTTCCAGCTCGCCACCGGCAACGGCACCCTGTCCTTCATCAGCACCACCACCGTGTTCGGCACGCCTGTCGATATAACGCTGTCGGAACTGGCGCTGGAAACCTTCTTCCCGGCGGACGCGGCAACGGCAGAAGTACTGCGACAGCTTGCCGCCGACGAATAAACCAGGTTACGCCGCCAGCAGCTCACCCACCTTCTCGGCGGGCAGCGGCTTGCTGCAATAGAAGCCCTGCAACTGGTCGCAGCGCAAGAGCCGCAGCAGCTTGGCCTGTTCCTCGTCGGCGACCCCTTCGGCGATCACGCCGAGCTGCAGCGAGTGCGCCAGCGAGATCACCGAGCTGACCATCGCAAGGCCAGGCGGGCTCTGGTTCATGTCGGTCACGAAGGAGCGGTCGATCTTCAGCAGATCGATAGGCAGCCGTGTCAGGTAGCTCAGCGACGAATAGCCGGTGCCGAAATCGTCGATCGCGATCTTCATGCCCATGTCCTTTGCCGCGCGCAGTTTTGCGATGTTCTGGTCGATATCTTCCATCAGAATGCTCTCGGTGATCTCCAGATCTAGCACGCGCGCGCCGTCCGGCATCCTGCCATCGATACTTTTCAGCGAATTGACGAAGTCTCTGCTGCGCAGCTGTACCACAGAAATGTTGACTGCGATTGGCGGCGGCGCCAGTCCTTGGTCCATCCAGTCGTTGTAGTCCTCGATCGCCTGCTCCATGATCCATCGGCCGACCGGGAGAATCATGCCCGTCTCTTCCAGGATCGGAATGAAGGCGGCGGGCTGGATCAGCCCCGACATCGGCTCCTGCCAGCGCAGCAGTGATTCCAGGCCGGCCACGCGGCCGCTCACGGTATCGATCTTCGGCTGGTAATGCAGCCGGAATTCGCCGCGTTCCAGCGCCCGGTACAGCCGGTTTTCCAGCGTCAGCCGCCGGGCGACGCTGGCATTCATTTCGCGGCGGTAGAACAGATAGGTGTCGCCGTTCTTCTGCGCCTTGCGCAATGCGACTTCCGCATTCTTGTAGAGCAGGTCGTGATCGGTGCCGTCGATCGGGAACAGCGATATGCCGGCCTTGACCGAGATGTACAGCTCCTGATCATCGACCTGGAAAGCCGGCGCGAAACACTCATGCAGCAGCTTTTCCAGCATGTGGGCGGCATCCGCCGCGCCTCTGATATCGGCCAGCATGATCGCAAACACGTCGCCGCCGATATGCGCGAGGCTATCGTGCGAAGATACCCGCGCTTTCAGGCGCCCGGCGATCTGCCTGAGCATCGCATCGCCGACATGGCGCCCAAAGGTGTCGTTGATGTTGGAGAAGCGCTCGACATCGATCAGCAACACCGCCATGTTTTCCTGCTCGTGCCGAGCTGCTTCCACCTGTCGCTGCAGGCGGTCGAAGAACAGGTCGCGGTTCGGCAGTCCGGTCAGCGCGTCATAGTAGGCAAGGTAATTGATGCGCTCTTCCTTGACGAGGTGATCGAGTGCATAGGAGATGTCTTCCGCCAGCTCGGACAGCAGCTTCATTTCCTCGCTATCGAAGAACTCCGGTTCGCCCGCGTACAGGCACAGTACGCTGGCGGTCTTTTCCTCGATACGCAAAGGCAGCACGACGAAAGAGCGATAACCGCTGCGCAGATACGCGTCCCGGAACTCGAGGCGCTTGCCGGACGCGATATCGTTGCAGACGACAGGCCGGCAGCGCTTGAGCGCTCGCTTAACGAGCTTCTGCTCCTGCTGCACGGCACCGGATACAGTCGCATCCGGTCCCGCAGCGACATGCGAGGCCACCGGCTCTACCGTCTTCCCGTCGGCTGCCGTGAAGCCGACCCAGGCCTGCCTGAACCTGCCGTTCTCAACCGCGATGCGGCAAACTTCCTGTACCAGGTCCTGGCGGTTGCCGGTGCGGACGATGGCCGCGTTGATCGCGCTCAGGATGCCCTGGATGCGGCTCAGCCGCGCGATCTTGCGCTCCTGATTCTTCCTCTCGGTGATGACCTCGGTGAACATGATGATGCCGCCGATCTCGCCGCGGTCGGTGTACCACGGATGGATCTCCCAGCGCACCCAGTCGAGCGTGCCATCGGCGCGCATGAAGGACGCCTCCTCGTTCTTGTCTGTCGCGCCGGCCAGGCAGCGCTGATATATGTCGCGCCATGCCGGCGGCGTTTCCGGAAACACGTCGTAATGACGCAGGCCAATGATGTCCCGGCCACCCAACCGATAATCGGCATGCCAGCGCGGGCTCACCAGCACATAGCGCAGGTCGCGATCGAGCATCGCCACCGCCGCCGGCGTATTCTTGATGAACATGCGCATGCGTTCCTCGCTCACCTGCAGCGCATAGGTCTGCTGCCTGAGCGTCTCGTTCAGATGGCGCAGCTGCGAAATGGTCTCGACATAGCCGCGGTGCATCATCTCGAACGGCGCCAATGCCTGCCCAAGGAATTCCGCCCCTTTGGTGAGCATGCTGGCGACTTCCTTATCGAGCGGCATGCGGCGTTCGGCATCCGCCGACAGCAGCGCGGCCTGATGGATTTCGCTCAGGTTCAGAATGCTCAGGCGGCTGGTAGCGCCGCGCCGGCCCAGTTCATACGCATGCAGCAGCGATGCTTCGTCGTTCTCGCCCTGCAGGTAGCGCATCAGCGCGAACCGGTATTCATTCTGGAACTCCACGTACGCGCTGTCCGGCTCGGCCGCCATGCCGATGCTGTCCGAGAGCCGGTTGGCGGCCTCTGCACCGGGAGTCAGCTTCCCGTCGTTACCGCCATTTTTGCGCCGTCGTTCCATTGAGCCCCCAGTATCAAGGCGTCATCCGTGTTCCGGGCATATCGAGCAAAGAGCTGATTCACCAGTTGCTGCGGATCGTCCGGATAACGCAGCTCGCGGATGAATGCGCTCGCAATGCCGTCGGTGGCAAGCAGCAACACGTCTCCCCGCTGCACCGGCACGGTGGCCGGATGCAATGGCGGCAGCCGGTCGCCTACAATGCCGCCGCGCAGCAACAGCGACGCCGGTTTTGCACCAGACGGCGCAGCGGCACGCAGCAGCATGCATTCGACGTTGCCGACGCCGAGCCAGGTGAGCGTACTGTCGGCGGTGCGGAAGGAGGCCAGCGTCATTACCGCGCCACGCATGCGGCGCAACTGTTGGTGACAGCGTTGCAGCAGCGCCGCCACCGGCTCGTCCGCATGCTGCGCGAGCGTGGCAACCGCTGCCTTGGCGGCCGCAGCGGCTTCCTCGCCATGGCCGAGGCCGTCTATCGCCGCCACCAGCGCCCCGCCCGGAAAATCCGCGACCAGATACTGGTCGCCCGACTCCTGCTGCCCCGGCATCGGCCGCGCGGCAACCCAGTACTGCAACAGCGGCGTGCTGCCGGAAGCCGTCATGGCATCAGCGCTCCCATTTCTTCATCGTCACCGTAGTTCCCTTGCCGACCTCGGAAACGATATCGAATTCATCCATCAGGCGCCGCGCGCCGGGCAGGCCGATGCCCAGCCCGTGCGAGGTCGAATAGCCATCCTGCATCACCTGCGAAAGATCGGGAATGCCCGGCCCCTGATCCGTCGCTACCACGAGAATGCCACGCTTCTGCCCTTGCCGGATCACCTTCAGCAGCAAGCTGCCGTTTTTGGCATACAGCACCGTATTGCGCGCGATTTCCGAAATCGCGGTGGCAATAATGGTCAGCTCGCTGTTGGTAAAGCGCAGCGAGGACGCCAGCTCCTTTCCCTGCTGGCGCGCTTTCATCACATCCAGGTCGGATCGGATCGGCATTGCTGCTTCGCACTCCATCGCTTGCGTCATTGCATTTCACGGTTTTTCAGGACCGAGAGGCCATCCTCCAGATCCAGCGCAATGATGGTGCCGTCAAGACGTAGTCCGAGCTGCACCATCGACATCGCGACATCCGGCTGGATGCCGACCACAATGGTTTTCGCACCGAGCAGCCGGGTCATCTGCGCGATATTGCGCAGGGTGCGCGCGGCGAAGGAATCCATGATGTCGAGCACCGCGACATCGATGATGACCGCGCGCGAGCGGAATTGCCTGACCTTAGCCACCAGCTGGTCGCGCAGCGCAAGCAGCTCGGCATCGCTGAGCGCCCCCTGGATCGATGCGATCAAAAAATCTTCCTGCTTCAGGATGGGAACGAGCATCGGCATTCCCTTACAGGTAATCGTCGCCGTCTTCGCTGCGGCCTTCACCGCGCTCTCCGGATGCGCCTTTCTGCCTGCGCTCCGGGCGGACCCGGGTTACTACATAACCGCTGAGCTGCTCGGCGCGCTCGATCGCATTCTGCATGTCGCCCACTGTTTCAATCTGCCCGAGTTCGACGCCGATGGTGACCATGGTCAGCGCGATTTCGGGAGACACTCCGGAAATGATGACCTTCGAGCCCATCAGCCGCGCCGCCTCAACCGTCTGTATCAGATGGCTGGCCACCCGCGAATCGACATAAGGCACGCCGGTGATGTCGAGCACCACCACCTTGGCGCGATTCTTCAGGATTGCCTGCAGCAGTTGTTCCGTCAACTGGCTGGCGCGGTAGGAGTCGATCAGGCCGACCATCGGCAGAATCAGAATGCCCTCACGAAACGGCAGCACCGGCGTCGAAAGCTCCCGGATTGCTTCCTGCTGCGCGCCTATCGTCCGCTCGCGCGAATCGATATAGGTATCGATCGCAAGTCCTATATCCAGAAAGGTCAATTTCATCAGGGAAAAGAAAACCTGGTAAGCGTGTTCCGGATCATCCTTGAAGGTGGAAAACAGACGCGCCGCCACCGTCCGCAGATAAAAGTTGTACATGCCGAGATAGGACTTGACCGGCAGCCCGATGCGCTCATGCACATTGCCGATCCGTAGCCGGTTTTCGACGTATTCCATGTCGTAATTCCCCTGCGTGAGGCGCAGGAAATAGCGCTTCTGCAGATTCTTGACGCGCGCCAGCTTTTCCGGATC
>JAEZVM010000218.1 GCA_023420795.1 Pseudomonadota bacterium | reverse complement strand
GACGCTGCCACTAGGCAGCGTCGCATAGAAGCGTCCATAGTCGAGTTCATTGTCACGGAATGCGGCAACGAAGCTGTACAGGCCATTGCCGGCGAGCTCCGCATTGAAACGGTTTTCGAACATGCCGGTACTCATCACGGCGGAGGCCGGCACTGACAGCACAGGCAGGAGCGTCCAGAAGGCGACCTGTCTGCTACGCGCACGAAATGCAGGCGCGGAGGCTAACGCCGCCACCACCGTTTTCCGCTGCAGCCATGTCAATGCAAGCGTCAGCAGCAACAGGCCGACGAGAATGGGACCGACCGGATAGGATTCCCGGATATTGCCGATCACTTCATGCGTATACATCAGGTAATCGACCGCGATGAAGTTGTAACGGACGCCGAATTCCTGCCAGAACAGTAGCTCCGAGACGAGATTGAACAACAGCAGGTAAACCGTCAGCCCAAACAGGAGCATGAATATCGTGCGTGTTGCAAGTCTTGCGCGTGCACCTTGCGGAAAGACGAGATAGACGAGCAGGATCGGCAGCATTGTCCATGCGGCGGCGATCAGGTCATATCCGAAACCGATAGCGAAACTGCCGAGCACCGCCTGCCAGTCCACGTCGCCTGCCGCAAAAAGCAGCAGCGCAATGCGCGTGATGAACGACGCGATGAGCAATACAGTGAAAAACAGCAGCGGCACGCGGCCGAACAGGTTTTCGGTACGCGACAGAATGAATGAAGACGAATCGGACATGCGCATTTCCCGAGTGGACAATGCGCGAAATATAGAGAACCGCTTGTGAGGGATTACGGAGAAAGTTGTGATGGTTTTGTGAAGGCCGCCCTACGCCTCAGATATGGCGGAGAACGAAACCACGACTCGCGTTCCCCGGTCGGAGGCGCCGTCCGTGGCAATGCTGTCGATGTGGCAATGCCAGCCGTGCGCATCGCACACCCTCTGCACGATCGACAAGCCCAGCCCCTGCCCGCCCGGGATATCACTGACACGGTAATGACGCCGGAACACGTGCGTCAGGTGTTCTGGCGGAATGCCGATTCCGGTATCGGCGACTGTCAGCTCGCCATTGCAGAAGCTGACGGTAATCCGGCCCTGCGCGGTATAGCGCACCGCATTGCCGATCAGGTTTTCGAGCAGCAGGTGCAGCAGCGACGGGTCGGCGTCGATCATGGAGTGCGGCTCGATGTCCACGAGCAGATCCACGCCTGCCGCCTCGCATGCAGGACGGAAGTGAGCGGCAGATGCTTCGGCAGCCTGCCGCAGGTTCACCGGGCGCCGTTCCGCCAGCGACAGTTCGCGCGCGAGAAACAGCAGGCCGCGCAGGCGCGACTCCATGTCATCGACCGCCTTGATGATGCGCTTCGCGCGTTCCCTGCTGCGACCGGATAGCGCTGCGTCTTCCGTGAAGAGTTCTACACCGGTGCGAATGCTGGTCAGCGGCGTGCGCAGCTCGTGGCTGACGTTGGCGGTGAACTCGCGCTCGCGCGCCAGCAGGTCGCGGTTGCGCTGGCGGTAGTCATCCAGCGCGCCGGCCAGCAGCGCAACCTCGCGATCGAACTCCGGTTCGTTCAATATCGTCGTGTCGTCCTGCTGCAGACGCCGCGTCATCTTTTCCAATTGATACAGCATGCGTCCGGCCAGCCAGTAGCCTAGCCACAGCGACAGGCCGCTCAATACGACAGTTCCGAAAATCAGGCTCCACAGCAAATGATCGAGGCGTGTCTCGTGTTCGGTGGCGTCGTATAGCAGATACAGCCGTTCACCGTCGCGGTCGCGGATGCCGACGTGATATTCGGTTTCGTCGGTGTACCACTCGTAATTTCCAGCCTTCAGTTCCGAAAAACTGGCCGGCAGCACCGGCGATGTCTGGCCGCCAGCGATGCGATAGAGGTTCAGCCGCGGTGAAAGCCTCTGGGCATCGGGAATGGAAGCGGCGGGCCGCCGGAGCGTCTCGTCCAGCGTCGCATTCACCACCTCGTCAATCAGGTCTTCCTCGCGCTCTTCAGTGGCGACGAACAGCGCGACCGCCTGGATCAGGACGGCGAAGGTGGAAAGCAGCGTGAACGTCCAGGCCAGCCGCCAGCGCAGGCTACGCTTCATTTGGATCCACCAGGCGGTAGCCGCGCCCATGCACGGTTTCGATCAGGCTGCAGCCTTCAGGAAGGGCCAGCTCACGGCGCAGCTGCGACAGGTGGCTGCGCAGCGTATCGCTGGTCGGCTGCGGCTCGCCCCACACCGCCTCCTCCAGTTCTCCGCGCGAGAACAGCCTGCCAGGCTGTTCCAGCATTGCGACCAGCAGCTTCAGGCTTTTCGGCGATAGTTTCAGCGGTTTGCCCTGCCAGCTCGCGGTTCCGCTGAAAGGATCGTATGCGAGTGCGCCGAAGCGCAGCATCGATTCGACCACCCTGCCATGCGCGCGCTTGACCAGAGCCGTGAGGCGCGCCTCAACTTCCGTCAGCGCGAACGGCTTCACCAGATAATCGTCCGCCCCCGCTTCGAAACCGGCCAGCTTGTCATCGAGCGTGTCGCGCGCGGTCAGTATCAGGATCGGCACACTCGATTTCGCATCGCCACGGATACGCTGCGCCAGCGTCAACCCGTCGATCCCCGGCAGGCCGACATCGAGCACGATTGCGTCGAAGCGGTGCGTCGTGGCCAGATGCAGCGCCGTGATGCCGTTGGGCGCGGCATCAACCTCATGGCCCTTGGCGGCGAGGTAATCGTAGAGATTGCCGGCGATGTCGGCATCGTCTTCGACGATCAGGATGTGCATCTGCGGAGTGGTGTTTTTAAAAACCAAGACCTTACTACAAATCAGCTTGCCGATGACGGATATGCGATTAATGCGAGAACGGCTCGGATTCAGGCGATTCGAGTGAATGCGGCACATCGCCGCACCTCTTGTTACACCTTTGCAAAATTGATCCAGATCAAAGTTACGGAAATACATGCAATCCTAAACTTCCTTCGGGCACGTCGATGACTGCCCAACTCCCCATGAAACGCTCCGCTTTTCTTCTCTCCCATCACGTTATTACAGGTAATTCTCCAGCTTCAGAATTAACAGATTTGCAAAAGGCAACAACATGACTCAAGAAGCACTCGCCACGAGGACTCCGTTCGTTATCGAATGGAGAAATGGATTCAAGATCAATATCCATCAGGTCGACGAAGAGCATCAGCACCTGTTCGCGCTGGTCAAGGCGCTCAACCTCGATTCTGTCGAACAGACGGTCGAGGAACTGCTCGATTACGTTGTGGTGCACTTCTCAAACGAGCAGGCGCTGATGGAGAAAAGCGGCTATCCGGCATTTGAACAGCACCTGAAGCTGCACGAGGACTTCGCCGCGCAGGTTGCGGATTTTCTGGGCAATGGCGAGCCGTGGACAGAAGACCGGGTACAGGAACTTCGCCGCTTCCTGAACAAGTGGTTGATCGGCCATATCATGACGCACGACCTGCGCTTCGGAAAATGGTATGCCGAGCACCCGATCCAGGTCGCCGCCCGGATGCAGGCAAATGCAATGCAGGAGCCCAAGGCTCACAGGGGATTCTTTTCCAAGCTGTTCGGAATGAAGTGAAGCCGCCACGCAGGTTCGCTGCACCCAGTCTAGCTGGTGGCAAGAGCCTGCCACGGCGTGGTCTTGCGCCATTCGAACACCCACTCGTGCGGAATGACGAGGGACAGCGCGCCGACGTCAGCCACCAGCGTGCCGAGCGCCGCCGGCATCAGCTTCACGCCGTCGGTCAGCGCCGGCAGGCGCGATTCGATTTCCTGCAGCACGGCCGGCGCAAGCCAGACACCGTGATGCATCCATACACTGCCGCCGACGACGAACATGCGCGTATCCAGCGTAGCCGCGATGTTGTACAGCGCGCGCCCGAGCCAGCGGGCGGCATCGATGGTTACTGCATACGCCTCCGGATCGCCATCGTGCGCGGCCTGAAACAACTCGGCGGTACGCATGTTGAGCGGCCGGGAGATGTTTCGACCGGCGATCATTCCTTCTAGATCGCCTCGGTTCCCGCATCCGCACAATGCATCGCTGGTTTCGCTCATCAGCATATGGCCGGCATGGCCGGCATTGCCGTGCTTGCCGCGCAGGATATTTCCATCGACGCACAAGCCGAAGCCAATGCCTGTGCTCCAGGTGACATACACGCAGTCGCGTTCGTCCTTGACCGCGCCGAAGGTGCGCTCTGCCGCGAGTGCGGCGACGCAGTCGTTGTCGATCACAACCGTATCGAAGCGGTCGCGCAGTACCTGTTCGATCGGAACGGCCTTCCAGTCATTCGGCAGATCGGAGGTGGGAACGAGCCCGCCACAGATATTCGGCGCCGCGAGCGCGAGCATCTCGTCAACCCGCACGAAGGGGCCACAGGAAGCAACGCCGATCGTCTTCACCATGTCCGGCGCCACTCCGGCCTGAAGGCAGGCCTCGTCGAGCATCAGCAGCGCCTGCTCCGGCAGTGCGCGCACCGAACCGGCCTTGGCGGTGGGTTGTGTCACACGCACCAAGGGCCCGTGCGGGCCGGCGATCACGGCCGCGATCTTGGTGCCGCCGATATCGAGACCGGCAATGTATTCGGTTTCCATTTGACGTCCTGATTTATCCGCCATGCCGCCAATACGCCTTGTCCCACGCGATGGACAGCCGCGATGCACACTGGATCAGGCCGACCATGCTGTACGTCTGCGGGAAATTCCCCCACAGCTCGCCGCTGTCGGTCGCGACGTCTTCGGCCAGCATGCCGAGATGATTGCACTTGGTGAGCACATTCTCGAACAGGCTGCGCGCGCGCACGGTTTCGCCCATTTTCGCCAGCGCCAGTATCCACCATAGCGTGCACACCAAGAACGCGGTTTCGGGCCGTCCGAAATCATCTTCCTCGTCGTAGCGCAGCAGGAAATCGCCGCGCAGCAGATGCTTTTCGATAGTGCGCACGGTCGAGACGAAACGCGGATCGTCCGGTTTGAGAAACTGGAATTCCGCCATCAGCAGCAGACTCGCGTCCAGCCGATCTCCGCCGAAAGTCGAGACGAAGCTTCCCATGCTCTCGTTCCAGGCGGAGCTGCATATCTCCGCATGCATCCGGTCCGCATGGCCCGACCATTCCGCCTCGCGCTCCGGCAGGCCGAGCTGGCGCGCGATGCAGGCGAGGCGCTGGCACGCGGCCCAGCACATGATGCTCGAAAACGTATGCACGCGCTTGGTGCCGCGCAGCTCCCATATGCCGGCGTCCGGCACGTTGTAGGACCGAACCGCCTGTTCCCCGAGCCGCTCCAGGTCGCGGAACATGTGGGGGCCTGCGGGCCTTTCCAGCCGCGTATCGAAGAATGCTTGCGTGCTGGCGAGAATCGCCGCACCAAAAACGTCGTTCTGCACCTGGTGATAGGCGAGATTGCCGACACGTACCGGCCCCAT
>JAEZVM010000259.1 GCA_023420795.1 Pseudomonadota bacterium | reverse complement strand
TCTTCCAGCATGTCCTTGTCGTCGCCCAGCAGCGACGGATCGATAGTCACGCGCTTCACATCGTTCTTGCAGGTCATCACCACCTTGACCATGCCCGCGCCGGCCTGCCCCTCGACTTCGATCGATGCAAGCTGTTCCTGCATCTTCTTCATGTTGTCCTGCATCTGCTGGGCTTGCTTCATCAGCCCTGCCAGTTGGCCCTTCATCATGGTCTTGCTCCTGATCGTTGATTAAGCTGGTTTGATCGATCCCGGCACGATGACGGCATTAAATTCCCGCATCATTGCCTGCACAAACGGATCGCGTTGCATGTTTTCTTCCGCCTGGCGCTGGCGCGCCTCGCGTTCGGCTACCGCCTGCGCATTGGCGGTCTGCTCGACTGCGCCGATTTCCGTGTTTACCCGGGTGGTTTTTCCAAAGTGCTCGGTCAGGGCGGCGGCCAGTTTATCGACCGCGCCTGCGGAGCGCAGCGTGTCGAGCGGGATGCGCAGAAGGATCTGCACGCCGTCGCCGTTGTCTTCGCACTGGAGCAGTTCGCTCTGCTGCGCCAGTTGCTGCACCACGCCGCGCAATGGCAGCGACGCAGCCAGAACCGGCCAGTTGCCGTCCCAGTTCAGCGACGGCATGGGCGTCGGCGCGAGCGGCTTTGTCCTGATGATCTGTACCGGTTCGACGACCGACGCCACTTCCTCGATTACCGCGGTATCGTCCTGCGCCAGCGACGTCGCCTGCATTACTGCGGCGGGCAGTTCAGTTTTTTTTTGAGCCGCTGCCGGAACAGAGTCGAAGGAGTCCCATTCCGGCAATGGAGGCGGCGCCTCTTCCCAAGGCGGCATCGATTCGGCTGCGGGTTTCGGCGCCGGTGGCCGCGCAACGGGCTGCGGCGGCTTGCCTCCGTTGCGTGCAGCTTCCAATGCAGCCTTTGCGGGACTAAGAACACCTGCTGGACGCGCGATCGGCGCGCTTGCCATCGCGGGCTGTGGTGCTGCAGCCGGTCTTGCGGCAGGCGCGGGAGGAGTAACTGCTACGGGTGCAGGCGCCGCCGGCTTTGCTTCCACCCCGCCAACGCCGGGCCGAAACGCCAGCATGCGCAGCAGGGTCATCGAGAAGCCCGCATATTCGTCCGGTGCCAGGCTCAGTTCGTTACGGCCATGCACTGCGATCTGGTAAAACAGCTGCACTTCTTCCGCGTCGAACAGTCCGGCCAAGCGAATGATGTCCTCACGTTCCGGCACATCGTCCGGCAGCGCGGCCGGAACCGTCTGCGCGAGAGCGACGCGATGCAGCAGCGTTCCCAGATCCTGCAACGCCGCGTTGTACGACAGGCTGCGCGTGGCCATCTCGTCGGCTACGGCCAGCAATGCCGCGCCGTCTTTCGCGGCGAGCGCGTCCAGCACACGAATCAGATAAGACTGGTCCAGCGCGCCGAGCATGCCCTGTACCGCCTCCAGCGTGACCTTGCCTGCGGCATAGGCAATCGCCTGATCGGTCAGCGACAACGCGTCGCGCATCGAACCGTGAGCACCCTGCGCCAGCAGACGCAAGGCCGGCGCATCGAAATCGATGTTTTCCTGTCCGAGAATGTTTTCCAGATGCCCGACGATATGGCCGGGCGGCATCTGTTTCAGATTGAACTGCAGGCAGCGCGACAATACCGTGACCGGAATCTTTTGCGGATCGGTAGTGGCGAGAATGAACTTCACATGTGCTGGCGGTTCTTCCAGCGTCTTCAGCATGGAGTTGAACGCATGGTTGGTCAGCATGTGAACTTCGTCGATCATATAGACCTTGAAGCGCGCATTGGACGGCGCATAGATCGCCTGTTCAAGCAACTGCGCCATTTCATCGACGCCGCGGTTGGAAGCCGCATCCATTTCGATGTAATCGACGAAGCGCCCGGCATCGATGGCAACGCATGCTTCGCACGTGCCGCAGGGCTTGGCGGTGATTCCCGTCTCGCAATTGAGCGACTTGGCAAGGATACGCGACAGCGTGGTCTTGCCGACCCCGCGCGTTCCGGTAAACAGATACGCGTGATGCAGTCTTTGCTGCTCCAGCGCATGCGTGAGCGCCCGCACGACATGCTCCTGCCCGACGAGCGTCTCAAAGCTCTTGGGGCGATACTTTCGGGCAAGGACTTGATAAGACATGTTCAGGCAGGAGGTTAATGGCAGTTCGCATTTTACCTGACATGCTGCAAGTTACAGAGACCCTGTCCAAACCAAGACGACCAACGGGTGTCCTTGCGGATTCCGGTGATCCGGACGAAAACAGAATATGGAAGCGAGGGAAAAAAGAAGAGATAAGAGGCGAGCCTGATCTACGGCACTTGCGGGAAATGGCTGTGGCTGCTTCGTTCCCGACCTGACCAGGTTGACCATGCCACAATGCGTAGGGGCCCGCCCGGTCGTCATTTTAACAGCAAAGCATGAAGCGCGGGCCCGAACAAGACGGGATCGTAAATTAATCAAATCCCGAGTTCCTGCCAGATGCGATCTACCTTCGCTTTGACCTCATCGCTCATCGCAATCGCCGTCCCCCATTCGCGGCTGGTTTCCCCCGGCCACTTGTTGGTTGCATCGATGCCCATCTTGCTGCCCAGGCCGCTGATCGGCGATGCGAAATCCAGATAATCGATCGGCGTGTTATCGACCAGCGTGGTGTCACGCGACGGATCGACGCGCGTGGTGATTGCCCAGATCACTTCCTTCCAGTCGCGGATATTCACATCCTCATCGACGACGATGATGAACTTGGTATACATGAACTGGCGCAGGAAGCTCCAGACGCCGAACATCACCCGCTTCGCATGCCCGGGATACGACTTCTTCATCTGCACCACGGCCAGGCGGTAGCTGCAGCCTTCCGGCGGCAGATAGAAATCGGTAATTTCGGAAAACTGCTTTTGCAACAGCGGAATGAAGACTTCGTTGAGCGCCACGCCCAGAACCGCCGGCTCGTCCGGCGGCTTGCCGGTATAGGTCGAGTGGTAGATCGGATCGCGCCGCATCGTGATGCGGTCGATCGTAAATACTGGAAACCAGTCCTGCTCATTGTAATAACCGGTATGGTCGCCGTACGGACCTTCGAGTGCATGTTCATAACCGCTCGGATGCGACTCGTCCGGGTAGATATGGCCCTCCAGCACGATCTCGGCCGACGCCGGGACGCGCAGCTCGCTACCGATCGCCTTCACCAGCTCGGTACGGCTACCGCGCAGCAGCCCGGCAAACTGGTATTCCGACAGGCTGTCCGGCACTGGGGTCACAGCCCCCAGAATCGTCGCCGGATCGGCGCCGAGCGCCACCGCAATCGGATAGGGCTTGCCGCGATTGACGATGCCATGCTCGCGAAAGTCCAGCGCTCCGCCGCGATGCGCCAGCCAGCGCATGACGACCTTGTTGCGGCCGATGACCTGCTGGCGGTAGATGCCGAGATTCTGCCGCTTCTTGTACGGCCCCTTGGTAATCACCAGCCCCCAGGTAATGAGAGGCGCGACATCGCCCGGCCAGCAATGCTGGATCGGCAGGCGCGCGAGATCGACATCATTTCCTTCCCATACGATTTCCTGGCATGGCGCGGAGCGGCGCTCCTTCGGCGCCATATCCCACAGTGCCTTCACCATCGAACCGAGACCCAACACATCCCGTAGCCCCTTAGGCGGCTCAGGCTCCTTCAGCATCGACAACACATGGCCGATCTTGCGCAGCTCGCATACATCCCTCGCCCCCATGCCGAGGGCAACACGGCGCGGCGTACCGAAGAGATTGCCGAGCACCGGCATCGTATGTCCGGCAGGCTGCTTGAAAAGCAGCGCCGGCCCGCCGG
>JAEZVM010000143.1 GCA_023420795.1 Pseudomonadota bacterium | reverse complement strand
CCGATCTTCTCGCCGCGCGAGCTGACGATCGGGCAGCCGTAGAGCAGGTCGGCGGTGCTGGAGTCATGCGCATACAGGCGCATGAAGCGCGCCGGACCGGCCTTGGAGCGGCCTGAGCGACGGCGGCTGCCGATGGGGCGTTGCATGCGCGACTCCTTTCTCTGTTAACTAAGGATCACATCGGATCAGGGTTGCGGGGCCGGCGTGGCGGACCAGCTGATGCGCCGCGAGCCGGCCGCGCCGAGCGCACCGCCGGCAATGCCGATCGCCAGCGCCAGCGCCACCGTCAGGAACACGACCCAGGCACCGGTGCCTGCGGTCTGCATCACATTTTCCGTCGCTGCCCTGCCTTGCGGCGAAGCGGTCTGCGGCGAGCCGGAAAGTATCAGCGCCTGATCGACGAGCGCTTCGGCGCGCGTCTGCTCCACGCCCATCCTGCTGGTCACGAGCTGCACCGCCTGCTCGCGCTGGCCCGCCTGCACATGCTGCTGCAGCTGCTGCAAGCTTCCGGCATCTGCATTCACGCCCTGCGAGCGCATCAGCGCCGCAACCGGCGATGCACCGCCTGCAGCACCGGCACTGACCATGCGGCTCATGTTGTTGAACACCCCTCCCGCCAGTGTGCCGCCGATGGTGGCTGCGAGCACTGCAAACAGGATGGTCGTCACCGCCCAGGACACCGCACCGTGCAATACGCCATCCGCCTTGCGCTTGAGTCCGGACATGCGCGCGGCGACGTAACCGCCGACGAACGCGGAGATCAGCATGCTGACGCCGGCCCATATCAACGGCCCCATGCCGACGCTTTCGCCCTGCGCCACTTGCGTCGTGGACAGGCCAGTGGCGATGCCGAGCAGGCTCAGGACCAGCTGCACCGATACGCCGACAGCCACGCCGGCCAACACCGCGCCCCACCGTATCGCCGGCATCGCCGGACGACGCATGCTGTAATTGACGACCTCGGTCTGATGCAGAACATCGCCTCTCGCGTTCGGGGTTTCATTGATCGCCATTTCTTTTCCTCCTGATGGAAAGCACGGTCAGACCGTGCCGGCCGGCATGGCGCTTGGCGTCCATGCCTTGCCTGTTCCGGCAAACGCAACATCCATGCCCACGCTTTCTGTTCTCAATCGGCATTCATCGTCGGCCATCATGTCGCCGATTCCACGGTGGCGGCACTGTCCATCGCCGCTTTCATGCGACGCAGAAATTCCCTGCGAACGCGCCACTGCTTTCCCGGCATGACCTTCAACCGGCAGCGCAGACCGACCGCAGCGTCTTCAACCTTTTCCACGCCGGCGATATCAATTTCGTCGAGCAGCAGCGGACCGATGACTGCATCCGCACGCATGGCGCCGGCGACTTCCTGCATCAGCCCGAATACGCGGTCGAGATCCTGCTCGCGCCGGACGTTGATGTCGATTACCGCATACGCATATTCGCGGCTGCGGTTGGTGACCGTGGTGATCATGCTGTTGGGGATGAAGTGCACGCTGCCGTCATAGTCGCGGATGCGCATATGGCGCAGCGTCACGCGTTCGACATGGCCGCTCTTGCCCGCCGCCTCGATCACGTCGCCTTCGCTAACCTGGTTTTCTATCAGCAGGAACAGGCCGGTGAAGAAATCCTTCACCAGGCTCTGCGCGCCAAAGCCGATCGCGATGCCGGCCACACCGGCCGTCGCCAGGATCGGCGTGACTGAAATGCCTATCGTGCCCAGCGTGAGAAGCAGCGCGACGCCCGTCAGCACGATGTTGGCGGTATAGCGGAACACATTCATCAGCGTCTCGATGCGGCGCGCATCGCGGAACTGATCGGCGCGGCTGACGATATGCGCCCTCATGATGCGCAGCAGCCGCCGTATCGCCCACAGCGCCGCTGCCGCCATGAACCAGATGACGGAGATATGAAGTGCGGGCCGTACCCATTCCCACCACTGCTGCCAGTCGTTCAGATCGAGGACCATTTTCCGGGATGAGGATATAAAAAAGCGAAGCGCAGGCGCACGCCTGCACTTCGCCTGATGTTGAAGCGATACCCGCCAACCGCTCCGAGACGACCGGCCTCATCAATTACCGTGCGCTTCTAGCGGAAGCGTTCGACGATCACGCCGTTCTCCAGCCGGACCCGTTCTCCCACCTGCACGCCGGGTGCGGTTTCCTGCGCGAGCGTCTGCATCGAGCCGTTGTCCATGCGTACCGATACGCGATACACCTGTTCGGCGGCACGCGTGTTCTTTTCCATCTGGTGGCCCACCACCGCGCCGCCGGCTACTCCGGCCACGGTCGCCGCAGTCCTGCCCCTGCCGCTGCCTACCTGGTTGCCGAGCAGGCCGCCGACCACCGCTCCCGCCGCAGTGCCGAGCCCGAGGCCCGCCTGCTCGCGCGACACTGTATCGATCGCCTGCACCACGCCGTATCCGCTGGCGGTGCTGGTGGTGCCGGTCGTGCTGGTCACCGGAATCGAACTGCTGCTAGTGGAAGTGGTGCCCGGCGTGCTTCCGCAGGCGGCAAGCATGAACATCGATACGCCTATCGTCATGACCTTGATCTTTTCAGTCCACATGCTGATCTCCTCAAGATGATCGCTTTTCGTTCCGGCACCGCAGATGCAGCGCCGGTTCCGATACGTAAGCGATGCAGTTCCCGTGCCAGCCTGTATGGAAACTGTGCCGTTTTTCTCAATCCCCGCGGTCTTTTCGATGAGTACGGGCAAGAGGCAAGCCTTCCGCGGAGAAGCGATGCAGTTTTACATTGCACTGTATTTATTACCGTGAATTTTCATGCGAATCCGCGTGCTTCATTCTTCGCGCAGCGTTTCTCCGGCGGCCCTTCGCGAGTACCGTCCTAGGTACATGCTTTGCTTTGGGAGCAAGGCGTCGCCTCGATCACCGCACTCCATCCAACGGACAATCATGCGAAAAATTGCCCTTATCAGCGAACATGCCTCTCCTCTTGCCCTGATCGGCAGCACCGACAGCGGCGGGCAGAATGTGTATGTTGCCCAGCTTGCCAAGCAATTGGCGCGCCTTGGTTATCTGATCGATATATTTACCCGGCGCGACTCCGACCGGGTGGAACAGGTGGTGGACTGGCTGCCGGGCGTGCGCGTCATTCACGTGCCGGCCGGCCCCGCGCACTTCATTCCGAAGGAAGCGATGCTGCCGCACATGGAACAGTTCGGCCGCTTCGTGATGCGTTTCGCACGCAGGCAAAAGATTCCCTATGACCTGATGCATGCGAATTTCTTCATGTCCGGCATGGTGGCGCAGCAGGTCAAGCAAGCGCTGGGAATTCCGTTCGTCATCACTTTCCACGCGCTGGGCCGGGTGCGCCGGCTGAACCAGAAGGAAGCGGATGCCTTTCCGGACATTCGCTTCGCCATCGAGGAACGCCTGATGCGCGATGCCGACCGGGTGATCGCGGAATGCCCGCAGGACCGGCGTGATATGGAACAGCATTACGGCGCGCCAGGCGAGAGCATCGAGGTCGTGCCATGCGGATTCGACCCGGAAGAATTCTGGCCGGTTACGCTGGATGCCCGTACACAGCTCGGGCTCGGACACGATGAATTCATTGTGCTGCAGCTGGGGCGCATGGTGCCGCGCAAGGGTGTCGATAACGTGATCCGCGCGGCGGAACTGCTGCAACGGCAATACCGGACGCCGGTGCGGGTGCTCGTGGTCGGCGGCAATGCGGAACAGCCGGACCCGGTTACCACGCCCGAACTTGGCCGCCTGATGGAACTGGCCAGATCGCTCGGCATCGAGGCCTCGGTCACCTTCACCGGGCAGCGGCAGCGCGAGCAATTGCGCTATTACTACAGCGCCGCAAATGTCTTCGTCACCACGCCATGGTATGAGCCGTTCGGCATCACGCCGGTGGAAGCGATGGCATGCGGCACGCCGGTGGTCGGCACCGCGGTCGGCGGCATCAAGACCACCGTGATCGACGGAGAAACCGGATATCTGGTGCCGCCCAACGATCCCGATGCACTGGCCGAACGGCTCGCATGGCTGCACCGGCATCCGCATCTTGCGCAGCGCATGGGCTGGGCCGGCATGCGGCGCGCGCACCAGCACTTCACCTGGCGCAATGTCGCGGCCAGCATTTCCCGCATCTATGAAAGCGTGCTGGAAACGACGAACCAGTCCGTTCCGTACATGCAGCTGCCGCTCGCAGCCACCGGCGAAGCGAGCCTGCGTACCTGAGTCGAAGCCGAAAACCACACTTGGAGAAAAAATTGAGCAATGTCACCGCATCCAGCCATATCGCCAATCCTGCCGAGGCAGAACAGTTCGCCGGCAAAACCATGCTGATCACCGGCGGCGCCAGCGGCCTCGGTGCGGCGCTGTGCCACGTCCTGTCCTCCTGCGGCGCCAATATCGTGGTCGGCGACGTCAACCGCGACAAGGCGGATACGGTTGCCTCGCTGCTCGATGTGCCAGCGGGAAGAACGCATGTGATCGGTTTCAATGTCGGTGACCCGGTCGCGGCCGAGCGCGCCATCGACGAGACGATAGATCGCTTCGGCCGGCTCGATGTGCTGATCAACAATGCCGGAACCGACGTCACCTGCCCGATCGAAGAACTGTCATACAGCGACTGGGACCGGGTGATCCGCACCAATCTCTACGGCCCCTTCCTGATGTCCAAGCATGCCGCGCGGCATATGAAAAGCGGCGGGCACATCATCAACATCGCCTCCACCGCCGCCAAGCGCGCCTGGCCCAATGCCTCCGCCTACCATGCAAGCAAGTGGGGCCTGCTCGGCCTTTCGCACGCGCTGCATGCAGAACTGCGGCCGCAGAAGATCAAGGTCACCGCCGTCATCGCGGGCGGCATGCGCACGCCCTTCCTGCTCGACCGCTTCCCCGACATCGATGTCGCGACGCTGCAGGACCCGGTCAATGTGGCGCAGGCGGTGAAAACCGTGCTGATGCTGCCGGAGCAGACGGTGATCCCGGAGATCATGGTACTGCCGATGCAGGAATCGTCATGGCCGTGAGCATGAACATAAGACGGCATCCTTTTTACCCGCTGTTCGCGACCACAATGGAGTAACGGCAAACCAGCATGCGCGCAATCTTTCTCGACAAGGACGGCACTCTGGTGGAAGACGTTCCCCACAACGTCAACCCGGCCCTGCTTGCACTGACCTGGCAGGCCGGCCAGGCGCTGCAGCTGTTCCGGCGGCTCGGCTACGCACTGATCGTCGTCAGCAACCAGTCCGGCATCGCGCACGGGCTGTTCACAGAAACCTCGCTTGCCCCTGTGCGGCACCGGCTTGGCGAGCTGCTCGCGCAGTACGGAGTCGCGCTCGACGGCTTCTATTACTGTCCGCACAGCCCGGACGGCGTCATCGGCCGCTATGCGATCGCCTGCACCTGCCGCAAGCCGATGCCCGGCATGCTGTTTCGCGCGGCGCGCGAACATGACATCGACCTGGCGCGCTCCTGGATGATCGGCGACATCCTCAACGATGTCGAAGCGGGCCGCCGCGCCGGATGCCGCACCGTGCTGATCGATAACG
>JAEZVM010000125.1 GCA_023420795.1 Pseudomonadota bacterium | reverse complement strand
CGGCCCGACATATTCACCGCCGAACGCGAGGTCGCCGCCGCCAGCGCCGAGATCGGCGGCGCACAGGCGCAGCGCTATCCGCGCCTGACGCTTGCCGGCTCGGTCGGTGTCGCGCGGTTTCGCGCCGCCGGCATGAGCGAGAACCTGAACACATGGACCGTCGGCCCGCTGGCGCTGACGCTGCCGCTGTTCGACGGCGGCCGGCGCGCGGCTGACGTGGAAGCGGCGCAGGCGCGCTACGAGGAAGCGGCGGCGAACTATCGTGCCGCCGTGCGGCAGGCGGTGCGGGAAGTGGAGGAAGCGCTGGTCAGCCTGCACAGCAGCGCCGCCCGCAGCAATGACGCGCTGACGGCTGCGGTAGGCTACCGCACCTCGTTCAACGCGACAGAGAGCCGCTACCGACAAGGGCTGGCAAGCCTGATCGAGCTGGAAGATTCGCGCCGCAGCATGCTCGCCGCCGACAGCGCGGTGGTATCGCTGGAACGCGAGCGCCGCGCGGCATGGACTGCGCTATACCGCGCCGCAGGCGGCGGCTGGGCATCCACTTCCGAACAACATTGAGCTGGCATTCCGAACACGATTGATCAGAACAGACATGAAACGTCCCAACCGTAAAGCACTCGTCATCATCGCCCTCCTCGTCCTTGCCGGCGCAGGCATCGGGCTGTTCTCCGGCAAGCAGAATCAGCCGGAAGAAAAAAAGGAAACCGCCCAGAAGCCGACAATGACAGTCACGGTAGCGCGCCCTGTCAAGGTTGAGCTGCCGATCAGGCTGGTCGCCAACGGCAACATCGCCGCCTGGCATGAGGCCAGCATCGGCAGCGAATCGAACGGCCTGCGCCTGGCCGAGGTGCGCGTCAATGTCGGTGACCGCGTGCGTGCCGGCGAGGTTCTCGCCCTCTTCGCCGGCGAATCGGTCGAAGCCGATGTCGCGCAGGCCCGCGCCAGCGTGCTGGAAGCCGAAGCCACCGCTGCCGAAGCGGCGGCCAACGCCGCGCGCGCCCGCACGCTGCAGGAAACCGGCGCACTGAGCGCGCAGCAGATCAACCAGTACCTAACCGCCGAGCAGACTGCGAAGGCGCGCGTGGCTGCAGCAAAGGCGACACTGGCCGCGCAGCAGTTGCGCTTGAGGCATGTGCAGGTGATTGCGCCGGACGGCGGCATCATTTCCGACCGCAAGGCGACCGTCGGCGCGGTCACCGGCGCCGGCACCGAGCTGTTCCGCATGATCCGCAAGGGCCGGCTGGAATGGCGCGCGGAAGTGACCTCTGCCGAACTCGGCCGGATCAAGTCCGGCACGCCGGCACTGGTAACCGTGCCCGGTGGCGCTCAGATCAGAGGCAAGGTGCGAATGATCGGCCCGACCGTCGATCTGCAAAACCGATCGGCGCTGGTATACGTCGATCTGCTTCCCGCTGAAGGCGACACCGCCCCGGCGAAGGCCGGCATGTTCGCGCGCGGCGAGTTCGAGCTCGGCATGTCGTCCGCGTTAACTGTGCCGCAGCAGGCCGTGGTGCTGCGCGATGGCTTCAGCTATGTGTTCCGGCTGAACCCGGACAGCCGCGTCAACCAGCTCAAGGTGCGCACCGGCCGGCGCATCAACGGGCAGGTCGAGGTACTCGAAGCGGTGACGCCGGACATGAGCGTGGTCACCAGCGGCGCAGGATTCCTCAATGATGGCGACCTGGTGCGCGTGGTTCAGAACGCCGCACCGGCGAAGCAGGGAGCACCGTCATGATGAACGTATCGTCATGGTCGATCCGGAACCCGATTCCGGCGGTCATGCTGTTCGTGCTGCTGACCTTCGGCGGCGTGATGTCCTTCAATGCGATGAAGGTGCAGAACTTCCCCGACATCGAGCTGCCGACGGTATCCGTGACAGCCTCGCTGCCGGGCGCAGCGCCGGGCCAGCTGGAGACCGAGGTCGCGCGCAAGCTGGAAAACTCGATCGCGACCGTGCAGGGCCTGAAGCACATCTACACCAAGGTGCAGGACGGCGGCGTCAGCATCACCGCCGAATTCCGCCTTGAGAAGCCGGTGCAGGAGGCGGTGGACGATGTTCGCTCGGCAGTCGCCCGGGTGCGCAGCGACCTGCCGGGCGACCTGCGCGATCCCATCGTCAACAAGATGGACCTCGCCGCGCAGCCGGTGCTGGCCTTCACCATCCGCTCGCCAAGCATGGACGACGAGGCGATGTCGTGGTTCGTCGATAACGATGTAACCCGCAAGCTGCTGACGGTGCGCGGCGTCGGCGCGGTCAACCGTGTCGGCGGGGTCAGCCGCGAAATCCGCGTCGCGCTCGATCCGGCCCGCGTGCAGGCGCTTGGCACCACCGCCGCCGACATCTCGCGCCAGCTGCGGCTGGTGCAGACTGAAAGCGCCGGCGGACGCGCCGACCTCGGCAACAGCGAGCAGCCGATCCGCACATTGGCCACGGTTCGCTCCGCCGAAGAACTCGCTGCTTTGCAGCTGGCGCTGCCCGATGGCCGCCGTATCCGTCTAGACGAGGTGGCAACTGTCACCGACACCATCGCCGAACAGCGTTCCGCTGCACTGCTGAACGGCCAGCCGGTGGTCGGCTTCGAGGTTTCCCGCAGCAAGGGCGAGAGCGAAGTCGCAGTCGGCGCGGCCGTGCAGCAGGCGCTGGCGGAGCTGAAACAGCAGCATCCCGACCTGGAACTGACCGAGGCATTCAACTTCGTCGATCCGGTGCAGGAGGAATACGACGGCTCGATGCACCTGCTGTACGAAGGCGCGATCCTCGCTGTGGTGGTGGTCTGGCTGTTCCTGCGCGACTGGCGCGCAACCTTTGTCTCGGCGGTGGCGCTGCCGCTGTCCGTGATTCCCGCCTTCATCGGCATGTACCTGCTCGGCTTCTCGATCAACGTCATCACGCTCCTGGCGCTGTCGCTGGTGGTCGGCATCCTGGTCGATGATGCGATCGTGGAAGTGGAAAATATCGTGCGCCACCTGCGCATGGGTAAGACGCCATATCAGGCGGCGATGGAAGCTGCCGACGAGATCGGGCTGGCGGTGATCGCCACTACCTTCACGCTGATCGCGGTGTTCCTGCCGACCGCCTTCATGAGCGGCGTGGCCGGCAGATTCTTCAAGCAATTCGGCTGGACCGCCGCACTCGCGGTATTCGCATCGCTTGTGGTCGCGCGCGTGCTCACGCCGATGATGTCTGCCTATATCCTGAAGGCAGCCGGCGCCGACCACGGCGAGCCGCGCTGGATGCGGCTGTATATGCGCGCTGCCGCGTGGTGCCTGAAGCATCGCGCGACCACGATGATCGCCGCCACCCTGTTCTTCTTCGGCTCGATCGCGATGATTCCGCTGCTGCCGACCGGCTTCATTCCGCCGGACGACAATTCGCAGACGCAGGTGTATCTGGAACTACCGCCGGGGGTGACACTGGAACAGACGCTGGCATCGGCCGAGCATGCCCGTCAGCTGGTCGGCGGTGTCAACCATGTCAGGAGCGTGTACACCACCATCGGCGGCGGCAGCGCCGGCGGCGATCCGTTCGCGCCACAGGGCGCGGCCGAGGTGCGCAAGGCGACGCTGACCATCCAGATGAGCCCGCGCGGCGAACGCCCGCGCAAGCAGATCATCGAGAACGAGATGCGCGCCGCGCTGGAAAGGTTGCCCGGCGTGCGCAGCAAGGTTGGTCTCGGCGGCTCCGGCGAAAAATACATCCTGGTGCTGACCGGCGAAGACCCGAATGCGCTGCTGGCCGCTTCGCACGCGGTCGAACGCGACCTGCGTACCATTCCCGGCCTCGGCAATATCGCGTCCACTGCCAGCCTGATCCGGCCGGAGATCGCGGTGCGCCCGGATTTCGCCCGCGCTGCCGACCTCGGCGTGACCAGTACCGCCATCGGAGAGACGCTGCGGATCGCCACCGTCGGCGACTACGACATGTCTCTGGCCAAGCTGAACCTGTCGCAGCGGCAGGTTCCGATCGTGGTCAAGCTGGAGGAATCGGCGCGCGAAGACCTCGCCGTGCTGGAACGGCTGGCCGTGCCCGGCGCACGCGGCCCGGTAATGCTCGGCCAGGTCGCCGACCTGGAAATTGCCGGCGGCCCGGCAGTGATCGACCGCTACGACCGCTCGCGCAACATCAACTTCGAGATCGAGCTGTCCGGCCTGCCTTTGGGCGAAGTGACGGCGGCGGTGCAGCAACTGCCGTCGGTGGCGAACCTGCCGCCGGGTGTGCGCGTCGTCGAAATCGGCGACGCCGAAGTAATGGGCGAACTGTTCGCCAGCTTCGGCCTCGCGATGCTGACCGGCGTGCTGTGCATCTATGTCGTGCTGGTGCTTCTGTTCAAGGACTTCCTGCATCCGGTAACGATTCTCGCCGCGCTGCCGCTGTCATTGGGCGGCGCCTTCGTCAGCCTGCTGATCGCGCAGAAGAGCTTCTCGATGCCGTCGCTGATCGGCCTCATCATGCTGATGGGCATCGCCACCAAGAACTCGATCCTGCTGGTGGAGTATGCAATCGTGGCCCGCCGCGACCATCACATGAGCCGCTTCGACGCACTGCTCGACGCCTGCCATAAGCGCGCACGCCCGATCATCATGACCACCCTCGCGATGGGTGCCGGCATGATGCCGATCGCACTCGGTCTCGGGGCCTCCGACGCCAGCTTCCGCTCGCCGATGGCGATTGCGGTGATCGGCGGGCTGATTACATCCACCGTGCTCAGCCTGCTGGTGGTGCCGGCGGTGTTTACCTATATGGACGATCTGGAGCAGCTGTTGCGGCGCACCGGGAACCGGCTGCGCGGCAAACGAGAAGCGGAACCTGCCGGAAGTCACTAAGCCCCGCCACATCCCGGGAGGTAGCGGTCCTTCCGGGGGCAGAGCTTCTACCTCTACACATTCGTACAACAGTACAAGCATGTTTTTTATTGTGGGTTCCTCCACTTCTCAATAAACTTGCCGGGCGTAAAAATTTCGACAATCTGCGGATAAACGCGCGCCCTGCGCAAACACATCCATCCTCCCGGAGAACCTTAATGGCAAACACCTATTTCCCCCAATGGCGCCTGCGCGCCAGCACCAATGACGGAGGACGCCCCGTCATCGGCACCGATGAGCGGCTGCCCTGGGCACAGACCATCGCGATGGGGCTGCAGCACGTGGTCGCGATGTTCGGCGCGACCGTGCTGGCGCCGCTGTTGATGGGCTTCGACCCGAATCTGGCGATTTTCATGTCGGGCGTTGGCACGCTGCTCTTTTTCGTGTTCGTCGGCGGACGCGTGCCGAGCTATCTCGGTTCTAGCTTCGCCTTCATCGGACTGGTCATTCTCGTTACCGGCTATAGCGGACAGGGGCCGAACGCCAACATGGGCGTCGCGCTTGGGGGCATCATCGCCTGCGGCCTAGTCTATGCGCTGATCGGCCTGCTGGTGATGGCGACCGGCACCGCATGGATCGAAAAGCTGATGCCGCCGGTAGTAACCGGCGCGGTGGTGGCGGTGATCGGCCTGAACCTGGCACCGATCGCGGTCAAGGGCGTGTCCGGCAACAACTTCGACGCATGGATGGCACTGGCCACGATTCTCTGCGTCGGCACGGTGGCGGTGTTCACGCGCGGGATGGCGCAGCGCCTGCTGATTCTGATCGGCCTGCTGCTGGCGTATGCACTCTACTTCGTTCTCACCAATGGCGCAGGGCTGGGCAAGCCGATCGATTTCTCCGTGGTCGCGAATGCCGCATGGTTCGGTGTGCCGAGTTTCGTTGCGCCGGTATTCAAGGCGGATGCAATGGCCCTGCTGGCGCCGGTCGCCATCATTCTCGTGGCCGAAAACCTCGGCCATATCAAGGCAGTCAGCGCGATGACCGGCGAAAACCTCGACCGTTACATGGGCCGCGCCTTCGTCGGCGACGGCGTCGCAACAATGCTGTCTGGCAGCGTCGGCGGTACCGGTGTGACGACCTATGCGGAAAATATCGGAGTCATGGCGGCGACGAAGATCTATTCCACGCTGGTATTCGTGATTGCAGCGGTAATCGCACTGGTGCTCGGCTTCTCGCCGAAGTTCGGCGCGATCATCCAGACCATTCCGGGCGCGGTGCTGGGTGGTGTTTCCATCGTGGTGTTCGGCCTGATCACGGTTGCCGGCGCGCGCATCTGGGTGGAGAACAAGGTCGATTTTTCCGACAACCGCAACCTGATCGTCACTGCCGTCACGCTGGTGCTCGGCGCAGGCGACTTCACGCTGAAGATGGGTCAGTTCGCGCTTGGCGGCATCGGGACCGCGACCTTCGGCGCAATCATCCTGTACGCGATCCTGTCGATCGGCAAGAAAGACGGGAACTGATCGTTGGGATAGGCGGCGGTGACGATCCGCCGCCTTTCATGCTGATACGCAGTCCATGAAGCGGGTGAGATCCCTCACTTTCGTTCGGGATGACAAACTGAGAATTTCCTCTGCCACCGCTCACCAGCTCGGCGTTTCTACCGCCGGCGGTGGCGGAGGCGGCGGCATCCAGGCACCGCTGGCGCCATAGACAGCGGCAAGCGCCAGCAAAAGTGCAACAGCAAACGGCAGGATGCCGCCACCGCTGGCCGACTCACCTTCTCCCTCTTCCTTCCAGCCGGTGATCATCGGCTTCACCAGATTCTGTTTTCTGATCCGCGCGTAGAACACGATCGCGGCGACATGCAGCCCGACGAGGATCAGCAGGCCATCGCTCATCAAATGATGCAGGCCGGTCAGCCGGTTGCTCAGTTCCTTGCCGGCCAGCTCGAACAGCGGGCCGAAGAATGCGATGTCGTCGTTGGTCGCCAAGCCGGTCAGTGTCTGCGCCGTCAGCAGAATGAGCAGCGCGAATACCGACAGCGCGCCGAGCGGATTATGTCCTTCCGTTCGGCGTTCGCCGCGCAGGTAGGCTGAGATCCGGGGCGGCGTCGGGATGAACTGCGCGAAGCGCGCATAGGTAGAGCCGATCAAACCCCAGACCAGGCGAAATGCGAGCAGACCGACGATCAGCAGGCCGATCCGGCCGTGCCATTCGATCAGGCTGCCACCCACCTGTCCGGTCGCCACCGCACCGGCCACCGCAACAACCAGCAGCCAGTGAAAAAGCCGCGTCGGCAGGTCCCAGATTCTTATGCGCTTATTGATGCGCTTGTCAGCCATCGTTCATTCTCCGAGTGAAAAAGGCGCCCACGGGCGCCTTCGATGTGTCAGCAGACCGCAGACCGGTATCAGTCCTTTATCTTGAAATCGTCGTGGCAACCCTTGCAGGTGCCGCCGAGCTTGCCGAGCTGGGCCTTCACTGCAGCGGTATCGCCGGTTGCAGCGACCTTCGCCATCTCATTGGCTTCCTTGTTGAAAGCCATCGCCACCTTGCCCATCTTTTCCTTCTCGGTCCAGATGCCCGGCTTGGCGCGGCTGTTTTCCCACCCTTTGCCCTTGTCGGTGCCCGGCAGGTAGAGCGAACCCATGCCGGAATTAGCGATCGCCTGGATCGCGTTGGCGGCCTTGACGACTTCATCCTTGTCGAACTTGCTGCCTTCGACATTGGCCTTGATGCGCTGCATGTTCCACGCCATGAAGGCATAGCCGGACTGGCGGAACTTGATCGCATCCTCGGGCTTCATCTGGGCGCCGGCGGTGCCAGCAATGGCGGTTGCGATCAATGCGATGATCAATTTCTTGTTCATATTTTCTCCTCTTGAGGGTGAACAGCATCCGGCCGCTCACTGGGCAGTGACACCGGAAAGCCAAAATTCCAATTTCTTACAAGAACTATGCCAATGCTGCCTGCATCTCAACTCCTTAAGAGTCAATAACTTAGATCTTCTTGCGGCGGGAGGCGAACTGCCAGGCACAAAATAGCCGCCATCACTGGCAGACTATGGCAGTAGCCACATGCAGGACTCGCTCAGGCTATAGTTACATCCTGCCGTACATTGTTGGAGAACTCTCATGCCTATTCCCTGGAGCCAGGTCATCCTGCATGGCCCCAAAGTTCTGGACGCTGCCACTACCCTGTGGGACAAATGGAATTCCCGTCCGCGGCCCCAGCCGATTTCCCCTGATTCCGAGCCTGCGCTGCAGGCAGCTGAACTGGTGCAACGGCTACAAATACTGGAAGAAGCACAGGCAGCCAATGCCGAGCTGGTAAAAAGCATGGCGGAGCAGATCCAAAGCCTTTCCACCGGACTGTCCGAGATGTCACGCAAAACCACCATCGCGCTGTGGCTCGCTGGCACAGCCCTGGTGGCATCGCTTGCTGCACTGATACTGGTGGTGCGGTGATTCAGCCGCATCACCTGCGAGCGGTCAAGCATGACGATGCAAGTTTGAGTAAGCTATGCGCTTTCCCACAACCAATGGAACCTTCATGAAACACATCCTCGCCCTTCTTCTTTCGCTGACTATTGCAGCCGTGGCACAGGCGGCGCCCGACGAAGATCGCTATCAGCTCACGCTGGCGACGCTTCAGAAAATCAAGGCGGTGAACGCCGATCTGGCAAAGGCGAAATTCAAGAAGATGGACGATGATGACGACGACAATCTGTCGGCTGCGGAGTTTGCGCGCAAGCTGGATGCGGACCCGAAAGTGAAGGCCACCCTGGCGAAGCACGGGATGACCAGCATGGATTTTGCGCTGAGCGCCCATGCAATCGCCACCGCTGGCATCTATCTCATGTTCGAACAGAGCATGGACAAGAAGAAGGCTGCTTCGCTGTATGCAAGCTATCCGAAGGAGCGCCAGGCCAACATCGAACTGCTGCGCAAGAACATGCACTACCTGGATGCGCCGAAGTAAAAAAAACGGGCCGCAAGCGGCCCGTTTTCATATCGACGTCTATTTCATTATCTGACGTTCGCCATATCAGGTAATTGATGCGCGATCCCCTTGTGGCAGTCGATGCAGGTCTTCTCTCCCTTCGCAAGGAAATTCGAGTGCGCATCCACCGCGCGCTTGCTCTGCCTGGTGAAATCCATCGATTCAAACTGGTGGCAGTTGCGACACTCCAGCGAATTGTTCGCCTTGAGCCGCCGCCATTCGTTTTGCGCCAGCTGCAGCCGGTGCGCCTCGAACTTCTCGCGCGTGTCGATGGTGCCGAAGATCTTGCCCCAGACTTCCTTCGATGCCTGCATCTTGCGCGCCATCTTGTCGGTCCAGTTATGCGGCACGTGGCAGTCGGAACAGATCGCACGCACGCCGCTGCGGTTGGTAAAGTGGATCGTGCCCTGCAGCTCCGCATAGACGTTGTCGCGCATCTCGTGGCAACCGGTACAGAACTGCTCCGTGTTGGTAGCTTCCATCGCGGTGTTGAAGCCGCCCCAGAAGATGATGCCGGCGATGAACGCGCCTATCGTCAGAAAGCCCAGGCTCAGGTGAGCGCTCGGTTTTCGCAGGATGTCCCAATAGCGCTTGAGGACTTGTTTCATCGTCGGCCCCTTATTTCTTCTTCGCCGGCTGGCTCAACATCGTTTCGACATCGACGAACTTGTTGTTGATGAGCGGGTTCAGATTCGCCTGTGGCACATGGCATTGCAGGCAGAAATAGCGGCGCGGCGACAGTTCGGCGAGGAAGTTGCCGTCGCGGTCCATGAAGTGCGTGACACTGATCATCGGTGCCTGGCTTTCCTGCGTGCGGGTGCGCGCATGGCACATCATGCAGCGGTTCGCGTTCTTGTCGAGCTGGTAGCCTTCGATCTTGTGCGGCACCACCGGCGGCTGCATCGCGTAGTTGCGCGAGCGGCGCACGTCGCTGTTGTCCGGATTGCTGATCGGTGGCGGCTGCGTGGTCTGATCGAGCGGCGTGGAGCCGCGCATGCCGTCCTGCAGTCCGGCGGTGATGCCGGCCAGCGGCGCCATCATGAGCAGCGCCATCAGTGCTTTTTTGATGTTCATGTCTGACTCCTATACCTTGGTGATCTTGACCGCGCACTTCTTGAAGTCGGTCTGGAACGAGATCGGGTCGGTGGCATCGAGTGTCACCTTGTTGATCAACTGGCTCGCATCGAAGAACGGCACGAACACCAGACCGCGCGGCGGCTTGTTGCGCCCACGCGTTTCAATGCGCGAACGGATCGAACCGCGGCGCGATGCGATCTCGATCATGTCGCCGCGACGCGCGCCCAATTGCTTGGCGTCTTCGGGGTGCATGTAGCACACCGCATTCGGCACGGCCCGATACAGTTCCGGCACGCGGCGCGTCATCGTACCGGTGTGCCAGTGCTCCAGCACGCGGCCAGTCGATAACCAGAACGGATATTCCTTGTCGGGCGACTCCGCAGGCGGCTCGTACGGCAGCGCGAAGATCACTGCCTTGCCGTCCGGATGGCCGTAGAACTCGAAACCGGCGCCCTTCTTCACATACGGATCGGCGCCTTCGCGATAGCGCCATTGCGTTTCCTTGCCATCGACCACCGGCCAGCGCAGACCACGCTCCTTGTGATAGGTGTCGAACGGCGCGAGGTCGTGGCCGTGGCCGCGACCGAAGGATGCGTATTCCTCGAACAGCCCCTTCTGGATGTAGAAGCCAAAGGCCTTGGCTTCGTCATTCGCGTAGCCGGCCTCGATCTGAGTGTTCGGGAACTTGTTGACCACGCCGTTCTTGAACAGCAGGTCATACATCGTCTTGCCGCGCCATTGCGGCGCCTTGTCGAGCAATTCCTTCGGCCAGACTTCTTCCATCTTGAAGCGCTTGGAGAACTCGACCAGCTGCCACAAGTCGGAACGCGATTCGCCCGGTGCGCTGACGAGCTGGTGCCAGAACTGGGTGCGACGCTCGGCGTTGCCGTATGCGCCTTCCTTTTCGACCCACATTGCGGTCGGCAACACCAGATCGGCAGCCAGCGTCGATGCGGTCGGATACGGATCGGACACGACGACGAAGGCATTCGGATTACGCCAGCCTGGCAGGATCTCCTGCATCACGTTCGGACCGGCCTGCACGTTGTTGTTCGCCATCACCCAGTAGGCACCGAGCTTGCCGTCTTTCAGCATGCGGCTCTGCACCACCGCGTGGAAGCCGGGCTTCTCGGGAATCGTGCCGGCCGGCAGTTGCCAGATTTTTTCCGCGAATTCGCGATGCTTCGGATTGGTGACCACCATGTCAGCCGGCAGGCGGTGCGAGAAGGTGCCGACCTCGCGCGCGGTGCCGCACGCTGATGGCTGGCCGGTAAGCGAGAACGGGCTATTGCCCGGCGTGGAGATCTTACCGGTCAACAGGTGGATGTTGTACAGCAGGTTGCTGCACCAGACGCCGCGCGTGTGCTGGTTGAAGCCCATCGTGAAGAAGGATGTGACCTTGACCTTCGGGTCCGCATACAGCTCGGCCAGACGCTTGAGCTTGTCCTTCGGCACGCCGGACAGCTTCGAGGTGTAGTCGGCGTCGTAGGTGCTGACGAACTTCGCAAACTCGTCGAAAGTGATCGGCTTGCTGCCGCCCGCGTCGCCCACGTTCTTCGCCGCCTTCTGCAGCGGATGCTCCGGGCGCAGGCCGTAGCCGATGTCGGGATTGCCCTGAACGAAGCGGGTGTGCTTGTTGACGAAGTCCTTGTTGACCCTGTTGTTCTGGATGATGTAATTGGCGATGTAGTTCAGGATCGCCAGATCGCTCTGCGGCGTGAAGATGATCGGCAGGTCAGCCAGCTCGAAGCTGCGATGCTCGTAGGTGGACATCACCGATACTTTCACATTCGGTGCCGACAGCTTGCGGTCGGTGATGCGGGTCCACAGGATCGGATGCATCTCCGCCATGTTGGAGCCCCACAGCACGAAGGCATCGGCGGCCTCGATGTCGTCATAGCAGCCCATCGGCTCGTCCATGCCGAAGGTGCGCATGAAACCGGCGACGGCGGACGCCATGCAGTGACGGGCGTTCGGGTCGATGTTATTGGAGCGGAAACCGGCCTTGAACAGCTTCGCTGCCGCATAGCCTTCCCACACCGTCCACTGGCCAGAGCCGAACATGCCGACGCCGGTTGGCCCCTTGTCGCGCAGGGTTTTCTTGAACTGCTGCGCCATCACGTCGAATGCGGTGTCCCACGACACCGGCGCAAAATCGCCGTTCTTGTCGTACTTGCCGTTCTTCATGCGCAGCAGGGGCTTGGTCAGCCGGTCCTCGCCGTACATGATCTTCGACAGGAAGTAGCCCTTCACGCAATTCAGGCCGCGATTGACTTCGGCATTGATGTCGCCGTGCGTGGCCACCACGCGACCATCCTTGACGCCGACGTTGACGCCGCAGCCGGTGCCGCAGAAACGGCAAGGCGCCTTGCTCCAGCTGAGCTGGGTTTTCGATGCGTCGGTGACGACATTGGACGCGAGGGATTCTGCCGGTATTCCTACCGATGCTGCGGCCGTGGCGGCAGCGGTTTGCTTGATGAAGTCGCGTCGGGTGAGCTTCATGGTGAGACCTCCTGGTCGAGTGCGGCAAGCGGTTCCGCGTGTTGATATACGAGTGATACGTTGAGGACGCCGGGCAGCGCGCGAATCGCGTCCATGATCTCTACCGTGCGCCGGGTGCTGTCGGCTTCGAGTGTGACGATCAGCCTGCCCTCGGCGTCGCCGCCGTGGATGTCGGCGCCGGGCACATCTGCGATGCAGGAGCGCACCGAGCCAAGATGCTCGGGCCGCGCATGCACGACGATGCCGGCGATGTGGATTTCGTTTTCCATGGTTCTGGTCAACCGCCCGGCAGCCGGCCGGTCAACAACTGGGCCATCCAGACGAAGAAGCCGTAGCCGCCGACGGCCATTACCGCCAGCACCGGTGCGGTGACGACGGTCAGAAAAAGGAAGGCGCGCAGTTCCTGCGTCTTGGTGGGAGTTTCGTTGTTCTTCATTTCATCCATTCATGTCTGTCAGACAAATTCCTCCCCTGCGCTGCTGATCGCGCAAGTCGGTGATCTGGCCGGGATTGTTTAACCGCTGTCGGTTACGAGGCGTGAGAAGGCTGTATGGAACCGGCGATCTTCATTGCCCGTTTATTGCGTTGCAGCATGCGTACAAATCAGGAGGACGCTCGTCCTTGTTTATCAAGCTTGATAGAAATTCGGGGAAATAAACTTCTGGCCCGTGTCAGAAGTTGACAGCCAATTCTAGCGGTTTGATTATTAGCAACTTCTTGATCCAAGTCAATTTGTGTCGGCTTAAAACGACAGAATTTCGTAGGTATTTTTCTATACCGCCCATAAGAAAAACCAGTAGTCACAGAAGAGGATTGACTACACAGAGTGATAGTCATTTTGGAGTAGCCGACCAATCTCGGTTGCCGGCGCAGGTTTGTGGAACAGGTAGCCCTGCCCCACACCACAGCCATGCTCGCGCAGGAACTGCGCCTGTTCGCGCGTTTCCACGCCTTCCGCGATCAGCCCGATGCCAAGTTCCTGGCCGATATTGATGATGGTGCGCACCAGAGCACGATCCTTTCCGTTGGCGGACATGCTGGCGATGAAGGACTTGTCGATCTTCAGCGCATCGATCGGCAGCCGGCTCAGATAGGCCAGCGATGAATAGCCGGTGCCGAAGTCGTCGATCGAAATGCACACGCCGAGCTGCTTAATCCGCTGCAGTTCCTCCCCGGCGCGCTCGCTCATCAGCGCGCGCTCGGTGATTTCGATTTCAAGTCGGCGCGCGGGCAGCCCGGAATGCGCGAGCGCGTCAGAAACCACCTGAACGAAGTCCGCGCGCACCAGTTCGGCGGCCGACACATTGACCGCCAAGCCGCAATCCGCGCCCTGCCGGTTCCATGTCTGCACCTGCACGCAGGCCTCGCGCAATATCCAGACGCCCATCGGCAGGACCAGCCCGGTCTTCTCCGCCAGGGGGATGAATTCGTCGGGCGAAACCGGCCCGAGTTCGGGATGCTGCCAGCGCACCAGCGCCTCGACGCTGACGATTCTTTGCGTAGCCAGGTCCACCTGCGGCTGGAAATACAGCATGAACGCCTGCCGCTCCACGGCCCGATGCAGGCCATTGGTCAGGATTTCGGCGCGGCTGGGCGCGGTGTCGATGCTGTCGCGACAAAAACGGTAGCGGCTGCGGCCGTCCAGCCTCGCCTTGCGCACCGCTTCGTTCGCGCGCTCCAGCAGTTCGCCAGTCCTGCCGGCATCTTCCGGATAAATCGCGATACCGATACTCACGCCGACATATCTCTCCGGCATGTCCGGAATCAGCGATGGCGTCAATGCGTCGATCAGCCGTGCCGCGAAGCCCGACAGTTCCTCGACTGAATTCACGCGCGGCACAAAGATGCCAAACTCGTCGCCCCGTAACCGGGCCACGATGTCATCCTTGCGCGCGGTTTCCTGCAACCGGTTGGCGGCCTCGATCAGCACCTGGTTGCCGGCGGCAAAGCCGAATTCCGCGTTGATCGACTTGAAGTCGTTGAGATCGACGATCAGCAGCGCGGCGCGCGCGCCTTCGCGATATGCATGTTTGAGATGGCTGGACAGCAGTTCACGGAAAAAGAGACGGTTGTGGAGCCCGGTCAGCGGATCGTTGTTTTCGGCAAAACCCGCCTGTCCCTTCAACCGGCCGCGCTCGCTCAGGTCGCGCAGTAGGAACACGTAGGCCAGCAGCATGAACAGGACGATCGCGCCGCCGAACAGCCACGCGGACAGCTCCGCCTTCTTCGCTCGCCGGGCGGAAGCCTGCTCGATCGCGGCGAGTTCCGTCCGCTTGGCATCCCGCATTTCCCCGGTCAGCAGACGCAAGCGATCCATGGTCTTCTTGCCGTGGCCGCTCATGACCAGCGCCATTGCCTGGTCGCGCCCGACTTCATCATGCAGGCGTAGCGTTTCGCGCAGCTCGTCGAGCTTTTCCTGCTTGAGCCGTCCGACCTCCTTGATATGGCCGGCGAACGCCGCCTCCTGCCCGATGTCATTCACCAGCCGGGCGAAGTGCACGTCCATTTCCCGGAGCGCATTCTCGTAGGGTTCGAGATATCTCAAATCGTTGGTCAGCAGATAGCCGCGCTGGCCTGTTTCTGCATCCTGCAATGCGGAAAGCGTCAGGTTCAGTGCACGCAGTTGTTCATTGATCCGGTTGATGCGTTCTTCGGCTCCGAGGTATTCCCGGTTGTCATTGATTGTTCGCCATCCGGAAAAGAGCAGCAGCAGCGAGACGATGAAGATCAGGACAAAGAGTCCGAATTCCATTCGTTGATTCTTGATATTTGGCATACCGCGAGGAACACAATGTATGGCGGAAACGGTATCCGCCTGAATCGGAGCAAGATTCAGTGTCTGATGCCAGGCGGTCCGATTAGTTTTCCGGCCTGTCCTCGCCGCGCCGATAGGCGGTGGGCGTGCTGCCCGTCCATTGCTTGAATGCGCGGCAGAACACCGCCGCATTCATGTAGCCGAGTTCGCGTGCAATCACCGCGACCGGGACGGTGGACTTGCTGAGCCGCTGCACCGCGATATCGCGCCGCAACGCATCCTTGACCGACTGAAAGCTCACGCCTTCGGCAGTGAACTTGCGCGTGAGCGTGCGCGCGGACATGTGGAAGGCGCACGCGATATCCTTCACTTCCAGGGCCAGCTCAATATGTTCTTCAAGATACTCGCGGGTGCGCGCACTGATCGAGCCGCGATGGAACATCGTGAATGCCCAGTCTTCCGGCGCGCGCTTGAGGAAGGCCCAGAGCTGGTGCTTCTCGCGCTTGAACGCCATCTGGCAGTACGCCTCCGACAGCCACACGCTCGATTCCCGCGCGCCGTAGCGCACCTCACCGGGATACAAGAAGATGTAGTCGGCCGCATGCGCTGGGCGGTCGAATGCAAATTCGACGCGCTCGATCGGAATCTCTCTACCGAGCAGCCAGGACACGATGCCGTGCACCAGCTTCATCATCAGCTCATGGCCGAGCATCGTGACCGGAACCGACGGGTGGCGCGCGACGAGCGCGATGCGCACCAGCCCGTCCTGCCGTGCCATGTGCAGCCGGTAGTCGTCCAGGATCAGGTTCCAGAAGCGCAGGAAGCGGTTCAGTGCGATCAGGATGGTCGGCGCATCCAGCAGGCTCAGGCACAAATATTTCAGCGTGCCCCCGCGTATCGGACGCGACCACAGGCCAAGCATCTCGTCATCCAGCTCGAAGGCGACGCGCTTGTACAGCAGCACGAACTGCTCGCGCGTGATGCGCGCCCCCGGCTGGTCAAGCAGTTCCGGCGGAATGCCCGCCTCGCGCAGCACACGCGCCGTCACTGCCTCGTCGCGCTGACGGCGCAGCGGTGCGAGCATCGCGTGCAGAAAATGCGACGAGACGGTGGCGGAGTACTGCTGCGGCGATTTTTCAGGCTTCTTGGGCATTGCAGGAATGTTGGCGCGTTTTGCATGCATGTTGGCGTGAAGGGTAAACCATCCACCCCGCGAATACCTATACTTTCCTCACAGTTGACGTTTTTTCATGGGTTTCAGGCCATGCATGTTATGGCTTGGATGGGTAATTTTTGCCATTTCCATATGGAGGAGCTATGTATTCATCATTACAGACAAGAATGGAAGGCGCGGTCGCGGTCGTCACGCTGAACCGGCCCGACCTGCGCAATGCGCTGGACGAACGCGCGGTGGACGAGATCGAACATTATTTTTCTTCACCGCCGAAAGAGGCGCGAGCAATCGTGCTGGCCGCGAACGGGCCACATTTCTGCGCCGGGCTCGACCTGAAGGAGCATTACTACAAGGAGCGGACGCCGGTCGAATTCATGCGCGTGTGCCAGGGATGGCATCGGGCGTTCGACCGCATCCAGCACGGCGGTCTTCCGGTGATCGCAGCGCTGCAAGGTGCGGTAGTGGGCGGTGGACTGGAACTGGCGAGCGCCGCGCACGTGCGGGTCGGCGACCGCAGCGCCTATTTCGCGTTACCGGAGGGGCAGCGCGGCATCTTCACCGGCGGCGGCGCGACGGTGCGCGTGGCGCGCATCATCAGTGCCAATCGCATGGTCGAGATGATGCTGACCGGCCGCGTGATGGATTGCGAGGAAGGCAGGCAAGCCGGCCTGCTGCATTACCTGACGCCGCCGCAGGCCGCTTTTGACAAGGCGATGGAGCTGGCGCGCAAGATCGCGACCAATGCGCCGCTATCGAATTACGCAATCGTATCCGGCATTCACAAGATCGCAGACATGTCGGCCACCGACGGCCTGTACACCGAAGCGCTGATCGCGGCGATGGTGCAGACCGGCGAGGAAGTGCAGGACAGGCTGGGCGATTTCGTCGAAAAGCGCGTGGAAAAGGTGGCAGTGGCCTGCGCGAACTGACGACCGGCTGGCTGCCCACGTTGAAAAAGCGAATGCACGCGCCCTGCTGCAGCGGGGCGCGGCAAATGCGTTCTTTGGATGAGCCGCCCTTTCCCCTTTTACGAATAGGGATCCCCAACAAAAAAGCTCAAGTTTTCCTTCTCTTGTCCGTTATCGAGGGTCTCTTCACAATATTTCCGTTTAGCAACATTGCATCATGCTTTCAAATATGAAAATCGGCGCACGCCTGACTCTCGGCTTTACCGTCATCCTCGCACTTTCCATCGTCATTGCCGCCATCGGCGTCTGGCAACTCAACGCAGTCTCGGCGGCAGCGCAGTCGATGATCGAGTCGCCGATCATGAAAGAGCGGCTGGTCAGCGACTGGAACCGCCAGATATCCGTGGCCGTCATCCGCACCAGCGCCATCGCGAAAAGCGCCGACGAATCCCTGACGCCCTTCTTCGCCGCCAACGCCGCCGAAACCTCCAAACAGTCCTCCGAACTGCTGAAGAAAATCGAACTGCTCGTTTCCGCACCGGAAGAAAAGGAGCTGCTGGCGAAGATCGTCGAACTACGCAAGATCTACACCGTCGCCCGCGACGGCGTGATAAAACTCAAGGCGGAAGGACAGGCGGAGCAAGCCAACGCGCTGCTCGACTCGGCCTACCTGCCGGCCGCGCAGAACTACCAGAAACACATCAGCGACTTCCTCGACATGCAGCGTCGCTACCTGGATTCGGAAGGAGCGCGGATCGAAGCGATCGAGGCATCGAGCCGCCGCCAGCTGGTTCTGCTGTGCGCGCTGGTCATTGCACTCGGCTTCGTCGTGGCCTGGCGCCTGACCGCCGGCATCACCCACCCGCTAAGGCACGCCGTAGAGGCGGCACGGCGCGTGGCCGACGGCGATCTCACCGGCGACATCCGTGCGACGTCGAAGGACGAATGTGGCCAGTTGCTCACCACCCTCAGGGAAATGAACGACAGCCTGAAGAAGATCGTCGGCGAAGTGCGCCATGGTACCGAAACGATTGCTTCGGCGTCGGACGAAATCGCCTCCGGCAATCTCGACCTCTCCTCGCGCACCGAACAGCAGGCGGCCAGCATCGAGGAAACCGCGTCGTCGATGGAAGAGCTGACCTCGACCGTCAAACAAAATGCCGACAACTCGCTGCAGGCCAACACGCTGGCCAACAACGCATCGGACATCGCCATGCGCGGCGGTCAGGTAGTGACCGAGGTCGTGCAGACCATGGAAGCCATCACGGCATCGTCGAGAAAGATCGCCGACATCATCACTGTAATCGACGGCATCGCCTTCCAGACCAACATCCTGGCGCTGAACGCCGCAGTCGAGGCGGCCCGCGCCGGCGAACAGGGCCGAGGTTTTGCCGTCGTTGCCGCCGAAGTCAGGACGCTGGCTCAGCGCTCGGCCAACGCCGCGCGCGAAATCAAGACCCTGATCGACGACTCGGTCGAAAAGGTCAGCGCCGGCAGCGCGCTGGTCGAACGCGCCGGTACGACGATGGATGAAATCGTCGGCAGCGTCAGGCAGGTGACGGACATTATGGCGGAGATCACCGCTGCCAGCCGCGAGCAGAGCGCCGGTATCGAGGAAGTGACCAAGGCGATCTCGCATATGGATCAGGCCACCCAGCAGAACGCCGCCCTGGTCGAGCAGGCCGCAGCGGCGGCGGGGTCGATGCATGAAATGGCAACCCGCCTCTCGGAAGTGGTCCGCGGCTTCAAGCTCGAATCGGGCCAGGCGCCCGCCGTGGCGCTGCTGCAAGCGCGATGATGTCAGGCGCGGTCCGCTGACCAGGCGCCCAGCCCTACGCTGCCCCCGGCCGGAAATTGTGCGCCGGGGCGGCGCGGATGAAGCTATCGAACTCATCCACCGGCAAGGGTTTATTGAACAGGAACCCCTGATAGGTCTGGCAGCCCTGGTCGGCGAGGAAATTATGCTGCGCCTCGGTTTCCACACCCTCGGCCACCACGTTCAGCCCGAGGCTCTGCCCGAGCATCACGATGGTGCGGGCGATCGCCGCATCGTTGGCGTCGGTCAGCACGTCGCGTACGAAGGACTGGTCGATCTTCAGGCAGTCCAGCGGCATGCGCTTGAGGTATGCAAGCGACGAATAGCCGGTGCCGAAATCATCCAGCGAAAACCGCACGCCAGCCTCCGTAAGCGTAGTCATCTTGGCGATGATGTCCTCGACATCCTCGACTAGCAGGCTTTCGGTGAGTTCGAGCTTGAGCTTTTCCGGAGATGCGCCGGTACGCCGCAGCGCCCCCATCACCTGCTCGACGAACTGCGGATGGCGGAACTGGCGCGCGCTGACATTGACCGACATGCTGAGCTCCGCGGTCTCTGGCGCTGCGCCCCATGCCGCGAGCTGGGCGCAGGCGGCTTCCAGCACCCACTCGCCGAGCTGCATGATCAGCCCGATTTCCTCCGCCAGCGGAATGAACTCCGACGGCGCGACCAGCCCGCGCTGCGGATGCTGCCAGCGCAGCAGCGCCTCGACGCCGGTGATGCTTCCGTCGATATCCGCCTGTGGCTGGTAGTACAGGATGAATTGCCGCTCCCTTACCCCGCGATATAGATCCGCTTCCAGCGTCGCGCGCCGGGTCACCGCCGCCTGCATCTCGGGATCGAAGAAACGCACCGCATTGCGCCCGGCAGCCTTGGACTGGTACATCGCAAGATCGGCGCGCTTCAGGATGTCGTCCACGCCGTCGCCGTTGCCCTTGAACAGGGTGATGCCGATGCTCGACGTGCCGTAATGCTCATGGCCGCCGAGCGGGAAAGGATGGGTGAACACAGCCAGCACCTTTTCACCGGCATGCCTTGCCTGCACCGCCGCCACGTTCGGCGCGGGGTTGAGCTCTTCCAGCAGGATCACGAATTCGTCACCGCCCAGCCGCGCCACGGTGTCGCTTTCGCGCATTGCCCCCGCCAGGCGCTGTGCCACCTGCTGCAGCAGCAGGTCGCCCTTGTCGTGGCCGAGCGTGTCGTTCAAGGTCTTGAAGTTGTCCAGGTCGATGAACATCAGCGCGCCCATATGCCCGCTGCGCTCGCTTGTCGCAAGCGCATGCTGCAAGCGCTCCAGCAGCAGCACGCGGTTGGGCAGCCGGGTGAGTCCATCGTAGAAGGCGAGCTGCTGGATCTTGTCTTCCGCTGCCTTGCTCTCGGTAATGTCGGTGACGAAGCCTTCGAGCGCACTGACATTCCCCGCTTCGTCATGCACGGCGGTGCCTTGCTCCATCACCCAGCGCTCACGGCCGGATGCGTCAATGACCCGGTATTTCAATTCGAAGCGGCGACCGGCCCCGACCGCCGCCTGCACTTCGTCGTACACCCGTTGCCGGTCGTCGGGGTGGATCAGATCAGAGTACTTCCGCGGGGAGTCGCCCACCAGCTCGTCGGGTGAGTATCCAGTCACATCCTTCACGCCGGCGCTGACATATTCCGTCGTCCATTCCTCGTCGTTCCGGCAGCGGTACACCATACCCGGCAGATTACTCAGCAGCAAATCATAGGAAGGAAGCGAGCGTTGCGCAGCAGAACCGGAAGGCGTATCCATGTCGGGAAAGATAGTGGTGACGTTCAGGTGATCATCTGCCAGACCACAACCCTTTGGACAACGTTCAATGATTGTGATTCACATCGAGTTGTCGGCTCGACTTCATCAAAGGAAGCTCCCCTTCCGTTCGGGAACATGCCGGCCCTTGTGCTACGCTGGCCGCACCTCCCCATCTTTCTCCGATCATGAAACTGAGCGCTTACTGGATCTTCGCCGCCTCATTGGCTGCAGCCCTTGGCTTTAACCCGCACGACAGCCTCGCGCAGCCGCCGAAACCCGCACCGGCCTGTCTCAGCCCGGGCGTCTGGGCGACGCTGGAAGGCGACAAGATACAACGAGCGAACGCTCCCGCGCTGCTGGCCGACATGTTGAAGCAGGATGTCGTGCTGCTGGGCGAATCCCACGACGAGGAAGATCATCACTTGTGGCAGTTCCAGATGCTTGCCGCACTGCATGCGCAGCGCCCGGACATGGTGATCGGCTTCGAAATGTTCCCGCGCCGGGTACAGCCGGTACTCGACCGCTGGGTCGCGGGCGAGCTGAGCGTCAAGCAGTTCCTCGAACAGTCGGAATGGGACAAGGTATGGAGCATGCCGGCCGAGCTGTACCTGCCGCTATTCCAGTTCGCGCGCATCAACCGCATTCCGATGCTGGCACTGAACGTGAACCGCAGTCTCACCGAGACGATCACTGAAAAAGGCTGGGATGCGGTTCCCGAAAGCGAGCGCGAAGGCGTGGGCCGTCCCGCGCCGCCGAAGCCGGCCTACCTCGACTTCCTGTTCGAGGTTCACCGTGAACATACGAAGATGCGCGGCAAGGAAAGCAAGGGCGGCAAGGCCGGCAGGAACGACCCGGCCTTCCGTCGCTTCGTCGAATCGCAGACTACCTGGGACCGTGCGATGGCGGAAGCGCTGGCAAAGGCGCTTCCGGCAAATGCAGCAGGCCGGCCGCTCGCGGTCGGCGTGATGGGTGGCGGCCATGTGCGCTTCGGCCACGGCGTGCCGCACCAGCTGCGCGATCTCGGCGTGACCAATATCGGCACGCTGCTGCCGGTGCCTGCCAATGCGGATTGCGTCGAAATCCGCGCCGGCATGGCCGATGCGGTATTCGCTGTGCCGCAGCAGCCGCTGCCGGAACCGGAGCCGCCACGCCTCGGCGTGAGTCTCGACCAGACCGGCGATGGCGTGCGCATCGCCGAAGTCGTTGCCGGCAGCCTTGCCGAGCGCAGCGGCCTGAAGGCCGGCGACCGGCTGCTGGAAATGGGTGGCCAGCCAGTGACAAGAGCGTCACAGGCAAGCGCCGCCGTGCGCCTCCAGCCGGCCGGAAGCTGGCTGCCGATGCGAGTGAAGCGCGGTGAACAGACCCTGGACATGGTCGTCAAATTTCCGCCCAAGCCATGAGCGCGGCCTCTCGTCTCCGCGCAGCGCTGCTGGCCACACTGCTGGCATTTGTCGCGCTCGCATGGATCCACCCGGCGCACGCCGCCGCACCGTCGCTGGATCTGCAGGTCGAGCTCGATCCCGGCACACGGCGTTTTCGCGCCACCGCCATCCTCGTTCCGCAGTCGCGCGATTTCCGCTTCGCGCTGCATGAATCGCTGCGCATCACCGCCGCTTTCACCGACAGCAAGGCGCTGACCGTCGCCGAAGACGGACGCGAAGGTGCGCTGCACGGCTGGCGCATCATGCTGCCGCCTGGCAGCGGCAAGCTGCGCGTTGAGTACGGTGGCACGCTGCCGGCACTGCAGCGCGAGCTTGACCATCGCGGCGTGTTGCAACGCCTGCCACCGATGGCATCTGAGGAGGGCAGCTTCCTGCCGGCGAGCAGTGCCTGGTATCCCCAGCCAGCGCCGCTGTTTTCCTATCGCGTAGTGCTGTCGGTACCGGCCGGGCAGCGCGCACTGGTCGCGGGCCGGCTGCTGACGGAAAAGAACCCGGCGAGCGCTTCCGGCCGCTACCGCGCCGGCTTCGCCTTTCCGCATCCGGCCGACGGCATCGACCTGATGGCAGGGCCGTGGATCGTGCGTGAAAAACTGATGCGGCGCACGGATGGCCAGCCGGTACGCCTGCGCACCTATTTCTTCCGCGAGCTGGATGCGATGCCCGGGCTGGCCGACGGCTATCTGGACGACACGCGGCGCTATCTCGAACTCTACGGCGAGCAGATCGGCGCTTATCCATTCACTGAATTCTCGGTGGTCGCCAGCCCGCTGCCCACCGGCTTCGGCATGCCCACCCTCACCTATCTCGGTGCGGACGTGCTGAAGCTGCCGTTCATTCGCGCCACCTCGCTCGGTCATGAAGTGCTGCACAACTGGTGGGGCAACGGCGTGTACGTGGACTATGCGAAGGGCAACTGGTCCGAAGGACTGACCACCTTCATGGCCGAGCGAGGTGGCACGGATGAACGGCAGCTTCAGCACGTCCGCGCCTAGGTAGGTGAGGGTGGGCATGCCAAAGCCCGTGGGCAGCGGACTGGCGACTATCGAAAACTCTGTGAACGGATAGGCACCGATGCGCTCGCCGTAGAGTTCGAGATAGCGCCGCGTGTCGTCCAGATAGCCGTCGGCCAGCCCGGGTATCGCATCCAGCTCGCGGAAGAAATAGGTGCGCAGGCGTACCGGCTGGCCATCCGTGCGCCGCATCAGTTTTTCACGCACGATCCACGGCCCTGCCATCAGGTCGATGCCGGCGGCCGGATGCGGAAAGGCGAAGCCGGCGCGGTAGCGGCCGGAAGCGCTCGCCGGGTTCTTTTCCGTCAGCAGCCGGCCCGCGACCAGTGCGCGCTGCCCGGCCGGTACCGACAGC
>JAEZVM010000054.1 GCA_023420795.1 Pseudomonadota bacterium | reverse complement strand
CCGCTGACGCTGGCCGTGACCGAGCGTCTGTCGCTGTCGCGCCTCGGCACCGGACGCATCAGTCTCGCCGGCCGCGCCGTCAGGCAAGCGGTGCGCTGGCTGCTGATCCTGCTGCGCAGCGTGCCGGAGCTGGTGTGGGCCTTGCTGTTCGTGCGCATCGTCGGCCTCGGCCCGACAGCGGGCGTGCTTGCCATCGCGTTGACCTACTGCGGAATGCTCGGCAAGGTGTACGCGGAAATCCTCGAATCGTCGGATGCTCACGCGACCGACACGCTGCTGAACAACGGCAGCGGCCGTCTTGCCGCACTGCTGTACGGTGCACTGCCGGAATCCGCTTCGGAACTGGTGTCCTACACGGTGTACCGCTGGGAATGTGCGATTCGCGGTTCGGTGGTGATGGGCTTCGTAGGCGCTGGCGGGCTCGGCCAGCGCATGGACGAATCGATGAAGATGCTGGCCGGCGATGAAGTCGCGACCATGCTGCTGGTGTTCGTGCTGCTGGTCGCCTGCGCGGACGGCGTCAGCAAGTTCTGCCGCAGGAGGCTCGCATGACGAAACCGATGCTGCCACCGGCGCCGCCGCTGATCCGCCTGTCGACGCTGTTGCTGCTGTTCGCGCTGCTGGCATTGGCGGTCGCGAGCTTCGCGACGCTGCCCCTGCAGTGGAGCGCCCTGTTCACCGCCGATGCGGCACGCACCACTAGCGAGTTCCTGCGCGGCTTTTCGCCGCCGGACATGTCGCCCGCTTTCCTGAACAAGACAGTGCTCGCGTGCGTTGAAACCCTGTCGATGTCGGCGCTCGGTACCGCGATTGCGGTACTGTTCGGCATCGCGCTTGCGCTGCCCGCAAGCGGGCGTTTCGGCAACATGGCGCGCGGCGCGACGCGCTTGATGCTGAACGTGGCCCGTTCGATCCCTGAACTGGTTTGGGCCGCGATTCTGCTGATCGCCGCCGGCCTCGGCCCGTTCGCCGGCACGCTGGCGCTGGCCGCGCATACGACCGGTGTGCTGGGCCGCTTGTTTGCCGATGCGCTGGAGAACAGTTCGCCGCTGCCGGAGGCAGCGCTGCGCATCAACGGCGCGCGTGCACTGCCCGCGTTCCTCTACGCGACGCTGCCGCAGGCATTGCCGCAGATGATGTCGTACACGCTGTACCGCTGGGAAAACAATATCCGCGCCGCCGCCATTCTCGGCGTGGTTGGCGCGGGCGGCCTCGGCCAGATGCTGAAGTACCATCTGTCGCTGTTCCAGATGCAGCAGGCCGCAACGGTGATCATAGCGATGCTGGTGCTGGTGGCATTCGTCGATGCGATCAGCTTCGCGCTGCGGCGGATGATGACGCGATAAATGCACGCATGGCCGCTGCGGCTTGACATGCATTGCCGTACGGCCTACATTGACGCCCATGTCAGTTCTCGATCTCCTCCACGTGTCCGCAACCAGCCAGTCCCTGATGGCAGGCCTGCGTTCGCACGTCCTCGGCCCGATGGGCACCGAGGGAGTCTGCCATCCGGCCGCAGACTCCTAAGCCCGGCGATACCCCCCTTCTCATCAGCGCAAATCATCTATCGCCGGGCCTAAGCCAGGCGCGATAGCAGCCGTTTCCTTTTCCGGCTCCGGCTGCGCTTTTGGGAGAATTCCATGCCAGCACTCGTATGCGGCAAGCCCATGCTTGCCGCGCCCGATTCCGGCCGTCTGTACCGCCTGATCGCCCGCCTTCATAGCGCGCCGCGGCGCGCTGGCCCGGCGGAACTGCGCATCGACGTCGATCACCAGCCGGCGGAAATCGAGAATGAACTCGATACGATCCATCGCCGCATCAATCGTCCCGGCGATGCGCTCCACAACCTTCCGGCGATCTGCATCGATTTTCCGGGCCTGATCTTTCGCTACCGCGAAGCCGATGGCGAGCACTACGTCTATGTGGAAGATCCGGCGCGCCGCCGCCTGGCGGGCTATACCGTGCTGAACCGCCTGGTCGAGGTAAATCGTAGCGCCGACCGCCATTTGCGCGCGCCGCATTCCAAGTACGCGCCCGCGTATCAGCGTCGCGGTATCGCAACGGCCATCTATCGGTGGTGGCTGGAGTCCGGCCGCTGCCTGATCACCGGGGCGCGCCAGTCAAGCGCTGCCAACGCGTTGTGGCATTCGCTGAGCGGGCGCTACGAACTGATCTATGTCGATCTTCGCGACAAGCATCTACGCTGCCTCGGCCCGCAGATCGACAGTTCGACGCTGGAGGATCTGCATACGCGCATGGTCCTGCTTGGCAAGGGCTGGGACGTGGAGCGGCTGGCCGACAGCACCGGAATGCATATCGATGCGGCCCCATCGGAAGAAGTCGACAATGTGCGCCGCTACTACTGATCGCGCCCTCGGAAACCGGCCGTACAAAAGACAAAGCCCCGCTAGTTGCGGGGCTTTGCAAAAACATCCGGAGCGAATGGCAGCAGGCTTAGCCGTTGACTGCATCCTTGAATGCCTTGCCAGCGGAGAACTTCACCGTCTTGGCTGCGGCAATCTTGATCTCTTCGCCGGTGCGCGGGTTGCGGCCGGTGCGCTCTGCACGCTTGCCGCTGGCGAAGCTGCCGAAGCCGACCAGCTGCACGGTCTTGCCTTCTGCGACCGACTTGACGATGTTGTTGATGACCGAGTCCAGCGCGCGCTGGGCAGCCACTTTCGACAGGTCGCAGTCTGCTGCAATTGCATCAATCAGTTCTGTTTTGTTCATAAAGAATCCTCCTGAGAAAGGCACTGATTCTAGCACTAGCTAAAGAATTCAGTCTGTAGGTATTTTGCACATTTGAAATGTTGCAGCTCGTTTCAGCACACTTTGTAACGCTGCTGTAACAAGCGAGAACCATATTCGCTCCACTGCGGGGTTTTGCGCCACTTCAAAATGCATGGCCTTTTACGGAAAAATTCCGTGCGAAGCATATCTTTGCTGCAGTGCGTTATCCATAATGCCCCACATGAATACGATAACAACGCCGGCAGGCAATGCCACTGCCCTGCTGCACCGGCGCATTCTTGTGGTGGATGACAATCCGGACTCCGCGGACAGCCTTGCCATGCTCATCGAGTTGCTCGGCGCCCAGGTCCGAGTGGCGCGGAACGGCCTGACCGCATTGGCCGAAATCGATGCATTCCATCCAGACGTCGTACTGCTTGATATCGGCATGCCGGGCATGGACGGTTTTGAGGTGGCGCGGCGTATCCGCAGCCGCACGGATTCCAATGCCGTCATGCTGATCGCATTGACCGGATGGGGACTGGACGAGCATCGTGAGCGCGCGAAGGAAAGCGGCTTCGACCATCATCTGCTCAAGCCGGTGAACATGGATGTACTGCACGGCCTGCTATCGAATCCATGAGCTTGATTCGGGGTCTTTTTCAGTCTCTCTTTTTCAGGCTCTTTTCGAACGTTTCCAGTTCGATCTCGATAGCCTTGGTGCTGATCAAAACTTCGATAAGGGAAAAGACCAGCGACAACACTAGCAGAAACAGGCTGATGCCGAAGACATATTGCGCAACCACCACCAAGTCGATAAACAGCAGGAACATCGACAATGCGCACAGGATGAAACTCGTTACCCCCAGCGCCTGCATGCGTCGTATCAGGACGATCCGGAAACGCAGGTTCGCAATCTGCCGCACGATGGCATCGGTCAGTCTTTCCTGGTTCTGCGCATGCAGATGCCGAATCAGTTGTGCCAGCACCAGGAAGCGGTTGGTATAGGCCAGCAGCAACAGCGAGATTGCCGGGAACAGCAATGCGGGCGTGGTGAGATTCATAGGCGGGCAAGATACCATGAACCCGTTTCGGCAGCAGCCCTGATCATGCCCACGTGCTCCAGCTACTTCGTCTCATAGGTTGTGACGCCATCCCAATCCCCGCCCGGAGGATGCATGCGATAGTGTTCGATGCGCTGAAGGTACAGGCAGTACAGGCCATCGTCCGGATACGCCTGCTGCAGTTGCCGCAGCAATCGCTCAGCCGCGTCCCATTGCTGAGTGCGTACCAGACCAAGCGCCGTATGCCATTGCTGCAGCGTAGTACGCATGTTGCCCGCAAGCTCCGCTTCCCGCGCAATCGGCTCGAAGATCGGCACCGGCTCGTTCTTGCCCTTGACGCGCACCCGATCCAGTTCGCGATATGCGAATGCCGGCGCAGCCAGCCGTGTCGCCTCGCCGACCGCAACGCCGACGCCATAGACCTTGGTGATGCCCTCCAGCCGCGACGACAGGTTCACCGCGTCGCCCATCACCGTGTAGGCGCGCCTGATCTTCGATCCCATGTCGCCGACGCGCATCTCGCCGGTATTGAGACCGATGCCGATCTTCAGCGGCGGCCAGCCGCGCGCGATGAAATCCCTGTTCAGACGGGCGGCGGTGGCTTGCATCTGCAGGGCAGTTGCAACTGCGCGCGCTGCATGATCCGGCAGGGCTACCGGCGCGCCCCAGAACGCCATCACCGCATCACCGATGTACTTGTCCAGGGTGCCGCGGTTGCCGCGGATATCCTCGGACATCGCCGTCAGATAAATGTTGATGTATTCACGAAGCGCATTCGGATCCAGCCCTTCCGAGATCGTGGTGAAGCCGCGCACGTCTGCAAACAGCACAGTCAGCTCTCGGCTTTCGCCCTCCATGTTGTAGTTCTGCGGATTGGCCGCCATCTCGGCCACCAGTTCCGGCGCCACGTACTCGCCGAACAGGTTCACGATCGCACGGCCCTTGCGGTACTC
>JAEZVM010000424.1 GCA_023420795.1 Pseudomonadota bacterium | reverse complement strand
AGCCCCGGAGTTTCATACAGCTCTTTCAGTATCCAGAGCTGGGCGCCGCTGACGCCACATTGTTTCTCGATCCGTGCCGAATGTCGCTGCGCCGCACGGACAACGATGCGCAGCCGTTTGAGGGCATCGACATGTGCAGGTCCTTCACTATCGGAAGGCGAGCCGCTTGCCTTGTCACCTGCTTTGCCCTTCTTGATTCCTACTGTCATTTCGCAGCTCCGAAATATATTGCCCCAAATATATATTTGGTGCAACCCAATTTATTCAAATGTATTTTTTGCCAAGCTCTGATCCCTCACCCTTTACTTCCTATAAAGCGCGCGGCAGAACTATTTTCGGTCAAGATCTTCGCAGTGTACCGGCGCCTGTAAGCAGTGCGTCAGGCGCAGATGAAAAAGTTTCAACCCGGCATAGTAGACCTATCCGTATGCTAGCCGCGTCCCAGCCACTTCCTACTCCATTACCCATGACGAAGCCGCATTTGCAGACTCCTCTTGCGCCGATCCGCAAGCTCCTTGTTGCCAACCGCTCCGAAATCGCCATCCGCGTGATGCGCGCCGCTGCCGAACTCGGTATTCGCACCGTTGCGATCTACGCCGCCGAAGACCGCTTCGCGCTGCACCGATTCAAGGCCGACGAAAGCTATCTGGTCGGCGAAGGCAAGAAGCCGATTGCCGCCTATCTCGACATCGACGACATCATCCGCATCGCAAAGGAAGCCGAGGTCGATGCTATCCATCCCGGCTACGGCTTCCTCTCGGAGAATCCGGATTTCGCCGAAGCCTGCGCGAAGAACGGCATCGTCTTCATCGGCCCTAAGCCGGAAGTGATGCGTACGCTCGGCAATAAGGTGGCGGCGCGCAATGCGGCCGTATCGGCCGGCGTGCCGGTGATGCCGGCGACTTCGGCGCTGCCGCACGACATCGAGCGCGCGAAGAAGCTCGCGGCCGAAATCGGCTACCCGCTGATGCTGAAAGCAAGCTGGGGTGGCGGTGGGCGCGGCATGCGCGTGATCGAATCCGAAGCCGAGCTGCCCGGCCAACTGGAAGTCGCGCGGCGCGAAGCACTGGCGGCCTTCGGCAACGACGAGATGTATCTGGAAAAGCTGGTGCGCCGCGCGCGCCACGTCGAAGTGCAGCTGCTGGGCGACACGCACGGCAACCTGGTGCACCTGTTCGAGCGCGACTGCTCGGTGCAGCGACGCAACCAGAAAGTGGTGGAACGCGCACCCGCGCCCTATCTCGATGACAAGACCCGGACCGAACTGTGCGACGCCGCGCTGCGCCTCGGCCGCGCGGTCAACTACACCCACGCCGGCACCGTCGAATTCCTGATGGATGCCGACACCAACCAGTTCTACTTCATCGAGGTCAATCCGCGCATCCAGGTCGAGCACACCGTCACCGAGCAGGTGACCGGCATCGACATTGTGAAGGCGCAGATCCGCATTTCCGAAGGCGCGCAGATCGGCGACAAGGACGGCGCGGGCGTGCCGGAACAGGCGGACATCGCATTGAACGGCCATGCACTGCAATGCCGCGTCACAACCGAGGACCCCGAAAACAATTTCACGCCGGACTACGGTCGCCTCGTTGCCTACCGCAGCGCCGCCGGCTTCGGCGTGCGCCTCGACGGCGGCACTGCCTACTCCGGCGCGGTCATCACGCCGTACTACGATTCGCTGCTGGTGAAGGTCACTGCATGGGCGCCGACCTCGGATGAAGCGATCGCGCGCATGGACCGCGCGCTGCGCGAATTCCGCATCCGCGGCGTATCGACCAACCTGCCGTTCCTCGAAAACGTCATCAACCATCCGCTGTTCAAGTCCGGCGAATGCATCACGCGCTTCATCGACACCACGCCGGAACTGTTCCAGTTCGCCAAGCGGCGCGACCGCGCAACGCGCCTGCTGCGCTTCATCGGCGACGTGGTCGTCAACGGCAACCCGGAAATGAAAGGCCGCAAGGGCATCGACGGCGTGCCGCCGCACCCGCTGCTGCCGTCGTTCGGCAAGAACTTGCCGATCCAGCCCGGCTCGCGCGACAAGCTGAAGGAACTCGGCGCGGAGAAATTCTCGCAATGGATGCGCGAGCAGCCGCAGGTTCTGCTGACCGACACCACGATGCGCGACGCGCACCAGTCGCTGTTCGCGACCCGCATGCGCAGCGCCGACATGCTGGCGATCGCACCCTATTACGCGCGCCTGCTGCCAAATCTGTTCTCGATGGAATGCTGGGGCGGCGCGACCTTCGACGTGGCGATGCGCTTCCTGAAGGAAGATCCGTGGGAACGTCTGGCGCAACTGCGCGAGCAGGTGCCGAACATCCTGTTCCAGATGCTGCTGCGCGCCTCCAACGCGGTCGGCTACACCAACTATGCGGACAACGTGGTCAAGCACTTCGTGCAGCAGGCCGCAGCCGGCGGCGTCGATCTGTTCCGCGTGTTCGATTCGCTCAACTGGGTGGAGAACATGCGCGTGGCCATCGACGCGGTGCGCGAGACCGGCGCGCTGTGCGAAGGCGCGATCTGCTACACCGGCGACCCGTTCGATCCGTCGCGCCCGAAGTACAGCCTGCAGTACTACGT
>JAEZVM010000384.1 GCA_023420795.1 Pseudomonadota bacterium | reverse complement strand
CCGGCGTGATGCGGTATTTTTCGACGAGATGCTCGGTGATGTCCTGTCCTTCCCGAGGCATCTGCGGATTCAGCTCGAAGGGCTGGAAATGGATATCGGCGCGTATACCGTCGCCGACACGCTCCAGCGCCTGCTCCAGCGAATGCAGACCGACCGCGCACCACGGGCAGGACACATCGGAAACAAAATCTATCTTCAATTGCGTAGTCATCCGGCTTCGTCTTTCTCTATCCTGTTTTTATGCTGCGGCTTTTCGCCATCGGTTTCGATCGCGGTCTTGATGCGCCGCAGTTGCGCATATTCCTGCGGATCTTCCTTGGCAAGCTGGTGCTCGCGCCATTTGTAGAAAATCGCGAGACCCAGCATTGCGGCGGCGCCTATCGCCAGCTTTCCCTTGTGCTCCGAGAGCATGTTCCTGCCTGTTTCCTCGGGCCGTGTTTCGGAAGGCTGTCCGGCCGGAGAATTCTGCAAAGGATCATTTATGCCAGCCAAATGTTTGCCGGACGGGAATGAGTTTAACGTATGCTGATTTTCCAGTGGCATGGCGGCTTCGACCTTTCCTGAAGGGACGTGTGCATCGCTGACTGCACTTCCCTTAGTTTCTAAACCAGCCAACTGGTTCACTCGGGTAATTTCTTGCAGATCAAACGAAAGATCGGATCTCTGGCGGCTGATAGCACCAGTGCCACGGTTCATAAATGAATCCGAGAGCATTCCCGCGAGGATAGGACAGCGTGAAACGGAAACGTTCCGCATGCTGCGTCAGCCAGCGAAACGCCTCGGTATGCTCGAACGGCTCCTCGGTCGGCTCGCAGCCGGGCGTATTGATATCCACCGCACGGCCGGTATGGTGCTCACTGTAGCCGGGCGGCGCGCTCAAGGTCAGGATGGTTTCGATCGGCATGCCGCGCGCCAGCTTGTCGCGGATGATCTCCGTCTGGCGCTCGACATTGCGAAAGGCCGACACCAGTTCGACCACGATGCCATCCAGATGCGCCGCCTGCTTCAATGTCCGCCATGCGGCAGCCGCTTCCGGCACCAACAGGTAATCGACTCCGGTGGCATCCGTTTCGGCAACGGACAGTTCCTGTGCATCGGGATGGAACGGCAGGCGCTTGCGCGCGAGGAGTGCGTCGGAAATGCCGAGGGACATCAGCAGGTCGCCCAGTTTCCGGTCGTGATGAAACAGCATGAGAATGGAATGTAGTGTTTTGGTCGTAGAAAAATTATAGCGATGCACGCCGATATCGGTGCGACGGACAGCCGCACCGGGTCAAGCGCGCATCATGCAAAAGTCCGGCACACCGTCATGCAGGCGGTACTCAACGCACCCAGTACCACTGCATGTAGCGGTCGTAGAACAAGCCTTGCTGCGCCAGATCGTTTCTTGTACTGGAGCGGATGATGCACGTGCGCCAGTCGGCAGAGCCTTGAGCGTAGCCAGCCTTCTCGCAGGGCGGCCCGTATTCCTGCGCCATGGCGTTCACCGGATCGTCTCTATAGGCGGCTCTTTCCTGCGCCGTACCGCAGGCTGCAACGGCTACCGACAGGGCGCAGAGCGCAATGGATGTACGCATCGCGTTCTCCTTGGTTTATTGTTCGGATGACACTCCTTGTAGGGGTGTATCGACAACCCTGACAATAAGACCCTGCAGTGCGAAAGCGAGTTGCATCGATATGCCGGTCATTGCTGGCCTCGCAGTTATGGAGCAACACGCATGGTGACGGGAAAGCTTTCCCTGCCCGGGTATGCGGGCGGTTTCAGATAGGAAGCGGCGGCAAATCGGGTGGCGAAACAGCGCGCAAAGCCATTGTCCGGTTTGACTTCTATTGCTTCAGCCCTGCCCCGAGCGTTGATGTCGGCCACCAGCATGAATGCCTGCATTTCCGCCTTCGGCGAGACCGCAATACACTTGCGCATCGTACGTGCGAAATGCCGCCCGGCACGTTTGAACATCGCATGTGGATATGTCTTCAACTGTTCATCGCTCTCCGCCGCCTTCGCAAGCCGGACGCGCTCGTCGAACAGCACGGGATCGGGCGACCCGGCATGCGCCAGTGCCGCAAAGAGCAGCAAGAACAGCGGGAGGGATTGATTCAGTTTCATCGATTTATGTCCATCAATGCGCATAACTGACCGACAAGCCGCCGCCCCAGTCGGAGCCACTCTCGGTGAATTCTTTTGATACGTAGGTTTGCGTCCTCCATCCCCGATCGGGCTGGAAGCGATAGCAGGCAGTCATACTGCGCCGGACGGGATTGGCCCCGGCTACCCTTTCGCAACCGAACTCGAGACCCGCGCTTTCCGGCTCGGCAAGTTTCAATACCGGTGCTGCGTTGGAAGCGCCGCTCGGTTGCAGCATCGCATAACGTGGTTCAACGCGGAAGCCGCCAAGGTCGCGCGCCTTCTGCTGCGTCGTGCCGGCGACGGCACCGGCGAGATGAAAGACCGGATCTTTGTTGAACAGGCTATAGGTGACTATCCTGCCTTTGCGGCGCTTCTCCGCGCGTCTCGGTTTCTCCGCCCTCGCCTGGCGCACGCTGTTCTTTTCCTTGATCACATCAGCAGCGGAACCCGGAGCAATGCTCAAGTCGGCGGCAGGCGCCCGCATCGGGAAAAGCATGCCCGTGATGCAGATTGCAATAAAAACAGAATGGAAGCGCTTGCCTGGCATAGCCCTGTCACTGCTGGAAAACCGCGCGAATCCTGAAAGGACTCCCTGCGCCGGACGAGCTGACAACTTAACGCAACTCCCATTCTGTTTCTGTAAAGAAACGTAACGACCGTTGCAGGAACAGTACACCTCCCGACAAATGGCCAATGCCTATTTGCGGGGCAGGCATGGTAAATGCAATTCCCCTCACGCCCAGATGAAACGCCGAACGGAGACAAAAGATGCATGCCTATATCGTGAAAACGCAGGACGGCTATCTGTATCCATTTGCCGATGACGTATCGCTGACCGATGAAGTGTCGCAGGCCGGCCATTTCCTCAGCACCGACGAAGCGCGCGAAATGGCGGAGTCGCGTGGCTATTACGATGGCGGCTTCGACATCATCCGCGTCGAAGTGGAGCAGGAAAAAATGAACCGGCAGTGGAGGCAATGATTTCCTGTCCAGGGAAAAGACGGGAGTTCCCAGCTTTAGCTGCAGGAGAACCGCCTACCTGTAAACACCCACCGCAAATCCATAACCATCGAACGGTTCGATATAAGTCGTTTTCGATTCGATCTTCCTGGTAATCGGATTGGGCCATTTGTAATCGACCCAGCCGCTCTTGTTCGCTTTCATCAGAGCGAACATCTCCCGTGCGAACAACTTGCCATCGGCATCCTTCATGATGCTCATATCCCTGCCGATCAGTCTTTCGTTTGCGCCGTGGGCCAACATCATGCCGTCCATGCCGACGATGTACACATACAGATCACGATCGATGAATTGCCCGGACTTGTTGTTGATTTCGGCGAAGGTCTTTTCCTTGCCGTTTGCCTTGTAAAACGCAATCGCCTTGTGCACCAGGGCGACGGCATCTTCTCTGCTTCCCCTTTCTGCGGCAAAGGATGCGGCGATCACTCCTATGGTCAGGCACGCACCGAGGATGAATCTGCATATGTTTTTCATTACTACCTCCAATACACTTTCGACATTCCTTTTCAAGCGAACGTCACGCTGAATAATCTAGCGATCTAATTATCAACAAGCAAGAAGCACTTTTACAACCAGGCGAAGCTTTAAGTGGGACAAGGCCATCCAAGAAGCAGGTGCAGCTTGAAAACATTTCAACAGTTACAATGCCGCGCAGAATCGAACGTCGGGAAAATCTCCCTTTCATTTATCGCCTGTTTTGACTGATTACATGCGCTATTCACTTGCTTCGCTTATTTACCCAGTTCCCCCAGATATTGCTGCCACCGTCGAGCTGCCGCCGGTAGCGACACCCCGCACCGCAAAAGCCGCGTCCGGGAGCCAACCAGCATGAGCGCCGGTCTGTTCTTCACCAAGGCGCTGAGCGCGCTGCTTCTTCCACCGCTAAACCTCATCCTGCTGGCTGCATTCGGACTGTGGCTATGCCGGAGGAAGCGACGCCTCGGCCTTGCGCTGAGCAGTTTTGCGCTTGCTGCGCTGGCATTCCTCAGCATGCCGGCTGGCGCGCGGCTGCTGCTGACGCCGCTGGAAAATCTCAGCACGCCGCTGACAGCGCCACGGGAGGCAGGCGCACAGGCCATCGTGCTGCTCGGCGGCGGCCGCATGTGGAATGCGCCAGAGTATGGCGACCATGACATCCCCAGCCTGATTTCGCTCGCTCGAGTGCGCTATGCGGCGAAGCTGTATCGCGACACCGGATTGCCTCTGCTGGCTTCCGGCGGAACGCCGGACGGTGCAGCCGAATCGGAAGCGGCGACCATGGCGCGCAGCCTGGAGGAGGATTTCGCGATTCCCGTCAAATGGGTGGAAGGCGGTTCCGACGATACCGCGCAGAACGCCGCATTCTCTGCAACGATGCTGAAGCAGGAAGGCATACACCGCATTCTGCTGGTAACCGACGCACTCCACATGCCCCGCTCCCGCGCAGTCTTCGAGAAAGCCGGCCTGGAAGTGGTGCCCGCGCCTACGATGTTTTTCAGCCACAACCGGCTGACACCTTTTGACTTCATGCCGAGCGGCGAAGGCTTGCGGCGCAGCCACTATGCGATGCATGAGTGGATCGGCATCCTGTGGTACCGGTTGAAGGCCTAAATTAACGGCCCGCCTCAATGCGCCTGCGCTTGATTTCGCACAAACCCTGTTCACCGAAAGGCAGCGGCGACGCTCTACCTGCCGAAATCTGCAATGCAAATAACGCTTCGGCTGCTAACTTGAGAGCTCCGGTCTGACAAGGAGATTGCGATGAAAAGCGTTTTGGCTGTCCTTCTGTTTTCTGCTTCTGCGCTGGCTTTTGCAAACAACTGCCCGAACGAAATGAAGGCAATCGATGCGAAGCTGAATTCGGCATCGGGTATCAGCACCGAGAACATGGCGAAGATCAAGAGTCTGCGTGCCGAAGGAGAAAAGTTTCACAAGGAAGGCAAGCATGACCAGTCGATGAAGTCGCTGCAGGAAGCGAAGAAGCTACTGGGGATCTGATTCCCTCGCCCTTCCGCGGCAATCCGAAAACAGGCAAAGGCAAGAATGGCCGCCACTCGGCGGCCATTCTCATTGATGATGCTGATTTTAATGATGGCGCTGCTGCTTCTTGCCGCCGCCCGCGCCCTGGTTGCTACCTGCCTTGGTATGGCTCTTGGCATCGTGGCTGCTCTTGTTGCTCCTGCCGGACTGGCCGTCAATCGACTTGGCATCCGCCTCGGTCGCCATTTTCTTCGTTGGAGTCTTTCCGTTGTCCATGATTCACCTCGACTGTTGTCGCTGGAAGGAATGCATAGACAGTGAAAGACGAACAATAATTCCCGCCCGAGCAGAGATGCATTACGGCATTTCTACTTGTCGCTCGCCGAAATAGCCGAGCTGCAGGCTGCCGGCAATGCGATCCGCGATCAGCAGGATTTCGCGCGCGGTGTCTTCGTCGAAAAGCTGCGTGACGGTGTCCTTGAACATCGACAGCCAGCGCACGAAATGCTCCGGCGTGACGCCGTCGAGCGCCATGTGCTTGCCGAATACATTGCTCTGGAAGCTGCGCGTGCCGAGCAGGACCGTGGACCAGAACTCGACCATGCGCGGCAGATGCCCCGCCCAGTCGCCATGCAACGCCTTGTCGAACACCGGCGCAAGCACTTCATCCTGCTGAACGCGTCCGTAAAAGGTATCGACCAGCAGGCGGATCGATTCCGGCGTGACAGTGGCTTCGAGTGTCATGGGAGTTTTTCTGGAAAGAGGAACAGGCAGGGATTTTATCAAGGACGTCTTCTCGCATCCTGCCGCCTCTACTGTCATTCCGAACGCAGTTGAGGAATCTTGCTGCCTGAAACGATGAGATCCCTCACCTCCGTTCGGGATGACAAAGCGCTATTGCAACTTTCCGGCAATACCGCCTTACAAACCCTACCGGCTCGCCCGCTGCGCAACCCCGCGCAGCCAGTCCACGAAGGCCAGCGGCAATTGCTGCGCGCGACGCACGATGGTGTAGTGGCCCATGCCGAACAAGTGCGGCAGGTAAGCACCGGCTTCCCGGTCCACGGTGAAGCAGTACGGGTCGATGCGCTGCACGCGCGCCTCGATCAGCGCCTGGCGCGCGTCTTCCAGGCCGTAGGCGCTCGAATAGCGGTCGCAGTCGTTCGGCTTGCCATCGGAGAACAATAGCAGCAGCCGCGCGTCGGCCGTGCGGCGCGCCAGCAGCGCCGATGCATGGCGCACCGCGCCGCCCAGCCTCGTATAACGGTCCGGTTCCAGCGCCGCGAGGCGGCGCATGATTTCGGCATTCCACGATTCGCTGAAATCCTTCACCGTGCGCATCTGCACGCCATGCGGCCCTTCGCCGGAAAACGCGAGCACCGAGAAATCGACACGCGCCATGTCGAGCGCGCAGGCGGCAACCAGTGCGGCTTCCTTTTCGACATCGACCACCCTTTGCGCATCGGCGACCCAGGCATCGGTCGATGCGCTGGCGTCGATCAGCAGCAGCATCGCAATGCGCCGCGGCGTGGGCCTTTGTAGCTGGTACAGCAAGCCGGCGGGCGAGCCGCCTGCGCGGCGCTCGGCGCGTTCGTCCACCAGTGCGTCGCAGTCGATGTCGTCACCGTCGGCCTGGCGCTTGAGGACTTGGCGGTAGGGTCTGATCGCGCCGAGGCGACGGCGCACGTCACACAGGGTCGCCGCATGCCGCTGCAGCGCCTTCTCCGCCCATGTTGTCTCGCCGGCAGCGGCCGGGGCGACATGCACATGCACCGCCTGCTCGCGATAGGCGTCGATGCGGCAATCCCATTCGGGATACATGAATGCCGCCGCGCCGCCTGTGGGTTCGGCCTCCTGCTGCAGGCGCGGCGGCGCATCGTTGCTCTGCAGGGTTTCCGCCGCGCGACCGGGCGTCGATACCAGGCGGGCCGATTCCAGCTCGGACAAAGAATCGGCCACGCCCTGCACATCGCTGTCCGGATCGTGGTCCTGCGGCCGACTCAGGCCGAGCGGGTCTTCCACATGCTCGTGCGGGTCGGAAGTCTGGATCATCCATGCACCGGGCGAATCGTCATCTTCGCCCTCCTCACTCTGGCGCACGCGCGGCCGCCGCGACAGTTCGACGCGACGCGGTTCCGACGTCTGCTGCATGTCCTGCGTGCCGGCCTTCGACAGCCTGAACGGCGCTGCCTCCGGCGGCAGCAGACGGCCGATTACCGCGTCCGCCAGCCAGCGCCGGTAATGTTCATGCGGGTGCCGCGCAACCAGCACGGATGCATGCGCATGTGCCCAGTCGAGCGCATCATGTGCAGCCCGTGCCGGCGGGATGGCCGATGCATCGCGCCGCTCCAGCAGCGAGCGATACAGCGCCAGCACATCGTCCTGCAGCGCGTTTTGCGCACGCGGTAGCATCGTGGCGGTACGTGCGTACAGCGCGTCCAGTGTCGCGCTCCAGCCGGGCAGCAGGTTGCGCAATGCACGGTCGGTCGCAGCAGCTTCAGCCAGCAGATACAGATCGGCCACAAGCGGTGTGCCGCATTCGCCGTGACATCGGACGCTGCCGCGCATCAGCCGCACGCCCTGCAGCAGCGCGAGCACCGGATAGTCATGCCGGTTCTGCTCGCCGCTCTCCATCTGCACGATATCGAGCGCGGGAGGAAGATAGACCGCGCTGCCATCGTTGGCCGGCAGCGCCAGTGACGGTGCGGGCGCCGCCGCGCCGCGTCGCAGCAGCCGCGCCAGCCACGACATCGGCGCGGCGGGCTGCGCCACCCGCACCGGCACGCGCGTGCCGAGCACCGCTTCGAGCAGCAGTTCCAGCCGGGCGCGGCAGTCGGCGAGCAGCCAGCGTGGCGGTCCCTTCGGCTCGCCGCGCCAGCGCCGCCACAATTGCCGCGCCGCGACCGTCGCATGGCGCGCGGCATCGGTCAGCAGCTCTTCAGCTTCGGGCATATTTCGATCAGTGGAAATTCCCGGCGATCAGGTCATGCAACGTGGCCAGCAGCGTCGGATCGTCGGTCAGCGGCGCGGCGATTGCGACTTCACAGGCGCGCCGCTCGCCGATGCCGGAAGCGATTAGTTGCGCGGCGGCGACCAGGATGCGGGTGCTTGGCGCTTCCGCCAGCCCACGGTCGCGCAGCGGCCGCATGCGTTCGGCCAGCATCACCAGCGAGGCGGCGCAGTCGCGCGGCACGCCGCCCTCCGTCATCACGATCGCAATCTCGCGTTCCCTTTCCGGGAAGTCGAATTCCAGCGCGACGAAACGCTGGCGCGTGCTCGGCTTCAGGTCTTTCAGCGCATGCTGGTAAGCGGGATTGTAGGAAACGACGAGCTGGAATCCGGGCGAGGCCCTGATGACTTCGCCGGTCTTGTCGAGCGACAGCATGCGACGGTGATCAGTCAGCGGATGGATCACGACTGTCGTGTCGGGCCGCGCCTCGACCACCTCATCCAGATACAGGATCGCGCCGCCGCGCACCGCGCGCGTCAGCGGCCCGTCCTGCCATACCGTCTCGTCGCCGCGTATCAGGTAGCGGCCGAGCAGATCGTTGGCTGTGAGGTCGTCGTGGCAGGCGACGGTTTCCAGCGGACGCTGCAGCCGCCATGCCATATGCTCGACGAAGCGCGTCTTGCCGCAGCCGGTCGGGCCCTTAAGCATCACCGGCAGGCCACGCCGGTGACACTCCGTAAAGAGCTCTACCTCTTCGCCCTGCGCCAGGTAGAACGGCTCCTGACGCGCATATGCTTCGCTCTGCAATACCTGCATCGTCAGGTCGGATGCGCGGCCAGCACCGATTCATCATCGATATTATTCAGCGCGACATCCAAGCTCGGCCGGTAGCGGAAGAAGTCCCAGATGAACAGTATCGCGCCGACTGCGAACAGCGATCCGGCCGCCAGCAGCATCAGGAAGTGCACCTGTATCTTCAGTTGCGTCTCAAGGAAACCGAGGCCAAGGATGCGCTCCAGATAGACCTGCGCGATGCCGGCGGTCGCGAACGAGATCGTCATGCCGAACATGCCGGCCAGCTGCAGCCAGAACGCCCAATAGCCTACCGGGCTGCCGGCTTCATGGGTTTCCGAGCGGCGCCCGGCCAGCAGATAGGGCCGTACGTAAGAGATCATCGCCAGCACGATCATCGCGTACGCACCGTAGAACGCCGCATGGCCGTGCATCGGCGTGACCAGCGTACCGTGCGTCCATTTGTTCACCGATGGCCAGGTGTGCGCGAGGCCGAGCAGGCCGGCGCCGAACATGGTGAACACCGCACTGCCGACCGTCCAGTGGATCGCCAATGTGTTCGGATGCGCGAGACCGGAACGGCGCATCGCGCTGTACGCATAGATCGCCATGCCGACCAGCGCGACCGGCTCCAGCGCGCTGAAAAAGCCGCCGATCGGCAGCCAGTACTGCGGCACGCCGATCCAGTAATAGTGGTGCGCGGTGCCGATCACGCCGGCGATGAACACCAGTCCGACGATCACGTACAGCCACTTCTCCATCACCTCGCGGTCCGCGCCGGACAGCCGGATCAGCAGGTAGGCGAGCATGCTGCCCTGGATCATTTCCCATACGCCTTCCACCCACAGGTGGATGGTCCACCAGCGGTAGAAGGTGGCGACGGTGTAGTTGTCGAACGGGATCAGGGCCGGCAGGTAGAGCACCGCGGACAAGGCCAGGCCGAGCAGCAGCACGATCTCGGTTGTGGTGTAGCGCCGCGCCTGCCGGATCGTCATGAACACGTTGTATAGGAACATCAGCATCACGATGACGATCACGATCTTGTGCGGCAGCGGCTGCTCCAGCAGCTTGGTGCCGGTACCGTAGCGGAACAGGTAACCGATCACCGCGGTCACGCCCATCACCACCCATAGCGCGAGCTGTACATAGGCCAGCTTCACGCTGTAGAGCTCGGTGCGTGACTCCTCCGCAACGATCCAGTAGGTCGCTCCCATGAAGCCGGTCAGCACCCACACCACCAGCAGGTTGGTATGGATCATCTTCACCACGTCGAACGGCAATATGTTGAGCAGCGGATCGGGACCGAGATACTTGGCAGCGGCCAGCATGCCGAATGCGATCTGCAGCCCGAACAGCGCCATCGCGACCGCGAAGTACCAGTAAGCCACCGCTTGGGAACGGTATTTCATATTCGGCTCCTCACTTGAGTGTGTTCAGGTAGGCGACCAGCTGGTCGATCTGTTCCGGCTTGAGGTCCTTGCCGAAGGTGTCCGGCATGAAGGACCTGCCGTTGGCCGAATAGGTCGGGCCCGGCACCAGATGCGCGCTCGGTTCCACGATCGCCTCGCGGATGTAGCCTTCGGCGTCCTTTGCCTTGCCCTTGTAGTTCGGATCCTTGATCGCGGCTTCCGCCTTGGTGCCGATACCGGCCAGCGTCGGCCCGGCGAGGTTCACGCCGGGCGAGATCGAATGGCAGGCGAAGCAGGCCGGCGGCGTCGCGTTGAATAGCGCCTGCCCCAGTGCCACCGGCTCCGAGGACGGTGCCTCTGTCTGCGCCGGCTGCTGCGTGGCAGTGCCGGGGATCGCTGCGCCCGATACCAGGATGCGGCGCGGCGGCCAGCCCTGAGTGTCGATCTTCGCGATCCAGCCGAGGAAGGCGATCACATCCTCGATCTCCTTTTCGGACAGGCCCTGCTTGGGCATCACGCGGCGCACCTTCTGCTCGTCGTAGAACTGCGACGGGTCGTTCATGAATGCCTTCAGGTAGTCCGGCCCGCGCTGCACCGCGATCTTGGTCAGGTCCGGCGCATAGTAGGCGCCCTCGCCCAGCAGCGTGTGACAGTTGGTGCAGTTGTACTTGTGCCAGACGTCCTTGCCGGCCAGTACCTGCGGCGTCATCTGGTCTTCATTGGTCAGGCGCGGAAACTGCCGGTGGCTGTCTATCGTCATGCCGATAAAAGCAATAGTTACCAGCGCTGTTGAAATAATTGCAAACAATCGTGCTTGCCGTCGCGTCATGGCAGTCCCTCCATAAGTGGAGTTGCGAATACAAAGCGGAGATGCAGGGAAATCAGGTTCAGACGCCGATGACCGACCAGTAGCGGGCGGCTGTCCATGCGGCGTAGAGGATGCCGCCGATCATTCCGAGTTCGGCGACATAGGCGAGGCCCTTCAGGGCGAGATAGACGGCATTGGCTGCCGGAGGCTGAGCAGAATTCGGCATGGTATACCCCTTTCAATCTTCTTGTTGATGCTGCCCTTTCAGCAAGAAGCGCTCCAGCCTTCCTGATAGAAATGACAGGGCAGCCGGATCTGATGGAACACGGTTTGCTCCCGCCTTCGCGCATCGTTTCTCCGCCCACGACCAGCCAAGGAGGTCCAGAATGAAAAAAAATGCCCGGCCCGTCTCATCCTCACTTCCCACACGCCGCGGAATGCGCATCGCAACAGCCTTCGGCGTATTCAGCGTCCTGCTCTCATGCGCGCGCCCCACCGTTGCGCCCGATCCGGCCACCGGCGCCGTGCCGGCGCAGCAACTGCCGGGCGGCCCTTCCACCACCACGGCAAGCAAGGATCCGTACGACATTTCGAAGATGGACTTCAAGAACCCGCCCGCCGTAGTCAGCAGCGAGCGGTACACCGGGCCGTATGCGGCCGGCAGCGCGCTGAGCATGGATGCAGTGGTCAAGCCGCTGGTGCCCGACCCGGTCAAGGAGGTGCGGCTCGACACCACACACAAGATCATCGAGATTGCGCCGGGTGTGAAGTACAGCGCATGGACCTTCGGCGACCAGGTGCCCGGCCCGGTGGTGCGCGCCCGTGTGGGCGACCGCATCAAGTTCACGATGACCAACCGCTCCGACGATCCGGTGCCCGGCCCGCGCGTGACGGCTGCGCCGATGATGCATTCGATGGATTTCCATTCTGCGATGGTGTCGCCGCAGGACAAGTACCGCTCGATCGCGCCGGGGCAGACGATCACCTTCGAATTCACCGCCAACTATCCCGGCGTGTACATGTACCACTGCGGCACGCCGATGGTGCTGGAGCACATTGCCTCCGGCATGTACGGCATGATGATCGTCGAGCCGCGCGAAGGATATCCGACCAAGGCCGACCGCGAATACGCGATCGTGCAGAGTGAGTTCTACACCAAGCTCGATCCGCAGAAGCGCAAGGTCGACAACCAGCCGCTGTATGTGCTCGACGGCGACCGCGTGCGCAGCAAGGCGCCGACCTACACCGTGTTCAACGGCCGCTACAACGGCTTCGTGGACAAGCCGCTGCCGGCCAAGCCGGGCGAGCGGGTGCGGCTGTTCGTGCTGAACATGGGCCCCTCCAACACCTCCAGCTTCCATGTGGTCGGCACCATCTTCGACCGCGTCTGGATGGAAGGCAATCCCGACAACCAGTGGCGCGGCTCGCAGACCGTGCTGCTCGGTTCGTCCAACAGTGCGATCGTCGAATTCTATGTGCCGGAAGAAGGCAGCTATGTGATGGTCGATCACCACTTCGCCAATGCGTCGCAAGGCGCGATCGGCGTCATTGCCGCCGGCGGCCCGCCCGAAGGCGGCGCAGCGCCGGGCGACCATGAGCACCACAACATCCCGGCCACGGCAGCACCGACCGATCCGGTCGCGGTGCAGGGCAAGCTGTCGTTCGAATCGAAATGCCTCGCCTGCCATTCGATCGCCGGCGGACCGAAGCTCGGCCCCGATCTGTATGGCGTCACGAAGCGGCGCAACGAGGCATGGCTGGCGCGCTGGATGAAGGAACCGGAACAGATGCTGCAGACCGACCCGGATGCGAAGGCGATGCTGGCGCAATGGAAGGTGCCGATGCCGAACCAGAACCTGTCGGACGAAGAAGTGCGCCAGTACATCGCCTACTTCAAGTGGGCCGACCAGAACCTGCGTCCGCAGGGGGCCACGCAGCCGCAGCCGGCCGCCCCCGGGACCGCGCGACCGCCGTCGCAGACCCGCTCGGCCACGCCGATGCCGGATCAGAACGTGCCGCCGAAGCCACCGCTGAAACGGTGAACGTATGAAGCCCCTGAAAAAGTTCGGCGCGCGAGGCAGATGGACGATGCTGGCCGCCGTGCTCGCGGCGGCACCGCAATTTGCCGCCGCATGCGGTGTCTGCATCGACGACAAGGTCGCTGCCGTCTATGACCATGCGATCGTTCAGCAGGCGATGGAAAAGGGCCGGATTGTGGTGTTCTGTGAAATCGCCGGCCCGCAGCAGGCGCGGGCGATCGCACAGCAGGCCAGGCGCGCCGCGCAGGGTTTGCAGGGTGTCGATCGCGCCAGCGTGCGCACGTCAGACGAGCTGCCGGTGCTTTCCTTCGTCCTCGATCCGGCCCGGCAAAGCCCGTCGGCGGCGCTCGCGAAGCTGCAGCAGCGCCTCGCCGCCAATGGCATCAGGCCGACGCTGCTGCGGGTGATGGAAGCGGAGCCGGACCAGACGCGACGCTAGCGATCCGCGGCGCTGTCAGTCTCTCACGCTGGCGCTACGCTGCGCTGCCGTATCGGATACCAGTTCCCGATACGCATGCCAGGTCGCATGCCCGACCAGCGGCGCGGTAAGGATCAGCGGCACGAATCCCAGCACCAGACTACCGCCGATCAGCAGGACAATCAGCGCCGCCCATAAATACAGCGGCCCG
>JAEZVM010000340.1 GCA_023420795.1 Pseudomonadota bacterium | reverse complement strand
CTGCAACGTGCATTCGGTGGTCACAACCACGCGCGATGTCGAATTCAAAATCGCGGTAAACAACGCCGACCTGGCCACACCCGACGGCGCGCCGATCGCGTGGGTCTTGCGCCGACTCGGGCACTCGGATCAGGAACGCATCAACGGTCCGGATCTGATGATGAAATACTTGGCCGAAGCGGAGCGTCTCGACCAGTCTGTTTTTTTCTACGGCAGCACCGATATCACGCTCGAAAAACTGCGTGCCGCGCTTGCCCGGCAATTCCCTTTTCTGCGCGTGGCCGGCATGCATTCACCGCCGTTCAGACCGCTCTCTCGCGAGGAAGATGAGGCGATCGTCAACATGATCAACGATTCCGGAGCGAATGTCGTCTTCGTCGGCCTCGGCTGTCCCAAGCAGGAGAAATGGATGTTCGATCATCGGGGGCGTGTCCATGCGGTGATGATCGGCGTCGGCGCCGCCTTCGACTATCACTCCGGCGTTGTCCGGCGCGCGCCCTTATGGTGGCAGCACAACGGTCTCGAATGGCTGTATCGACTCGGCTCGGAGCCACGCCGCCTGTTCCTGCGCTACTTGGTGACGAACACCTTGTTTGCAGTCGGGCTCGTACGCCAGTTCGTGGCGGCAAAGCTGCCGGCCAATGATGCCTGACCGACTTAACGTTGCCGATGCCGAATCTCCCAAAAGAGAATTGGATTATCTCAAGCCTGGCTCTTATGAAATCTCAATTTTGTAAGCCGCGCAAATGAAATCATTGGGCATTCATTCCTTTAATCCACCAAGAGACGTGATGGTTACCATCCCACATTTCGTGGCTGACATCTCTGTGCGGCAATCTCTTCCGCCCCGGATATTGCAGCATGTCGCCGGCATCGTTCGGCATCCCTTCCAAAGCTATCTCTGGCTCCACTTCATCAATACCCATCCATCCCTGGGCGGACTGAAGAGACTGGTGCCGAAACTGTTGCGAAAGATTCACCAGCCGTATCTGTCGCAACGCCTCGACTGTGCAGCGCGCGTCGCGCTGCTGATGCGGCATTACCGGATCGTGCAGGAGGCCGGCTTCGGCAAGCTGGCAAGACAGGCCGCCGTGCAACCGCTGCGCCTCTGCTCCATCATCGGCAAATCCAACACACGGTACTGGCTGGAGCTATCGACCGCAGGCGACGCACATCAGGATGGCGAATGGATACTGCGGCTGGTTTCGAGGAATATCCACATCTACACAGTCCGCTTTCTCTTTAGCGCCGAACAGGGCGAAAAACAGCTGATGGTCGGCGGCCTGACCGGCATGCTTTCGATGGGCCGCAAGATGGGCATCAGGCAAACGACTTGGGATATGTACGGCTGGCAGCCGAAGGACATGATGGTTTCGCTGGCCCTGGAGATCGGCACGGCGCTCGGCTGCAGCAAGGCGGTATTGATCGGCAACCGGAACAAGCTTCCCGTCGCGGACCTGCGGTTCTGCAGAAAGTCATCGGACTACGACAAGACATGGAAGGAACTGGGGGCGACGGCGCGCCAGGACGGCGACTTCGAATTACCCTGCACTGCCAGCCAGGACGCCCTTGCCAGCCGGCCGCGCGCTTCCCGCACAAAACGCAGCGCACTGATCGAATCGGTTCACCTGAACGTACGCAACAGACTGAATGCGCAGCGCACCCTGTCAGCAGTCATCGTTCCGCTGCGGTTTCCCGAAGAGCAGAGGAAAAGAGCGTGAGCCTCGTCCCGGTTTTAAGGGCGAGGTGGGCGATCGCCCTCTTTCTCTTCTTCGGGATCGTCCTGCAAACAAGCGCAAGCGGCCAGCCTTACGATGAGAAGGCAGATGCACGGGCAGTGCTCGCCCACGGAATGGAACAGGCGCGCAAAAGCGGAAAGAACCTGCTGATCGTGTTCGGCGCCAACTGGTGTCCGGTGTGCCTGCAGCTCGACCCGTCAATCCATGACAGGAACGGAAAACTGGGAGACGAGCGCTTTGTCATTGTGAAAATCGATGTCGGCCGCTTCGACAGGAACATCGACCTCGTGCGCGCACATGGCAATCCGATCGGCAAAGGCATTCCCGGTGCGGCCGTTGTGTCGCCGCAGGGAGAAACGCTTTACGCAGGGCCGCTGATGCATCTGATCGATCCCTATCGATCTATCAAGAGGTTCGTGAGGAAAGCCGCCATTCCGTTTGCCATCCTGCTGGCAGCGGCAGGCATGTTCATATGGATGCGCCGCAAGCGCCTGCCATTGCAGCGCGCGTAAGCGTCATTAACCAGCGGCTCCGGTGGTAGCGGAGCTTATCCTTCCGATGACAGAGGTTCTAAGCTTGCAGGCCTCGCAGCCATCTGTACAGCCAGTCGCTCGTTGCTGAGCCGATCCTGCACCGCGACTCTCGAAGCCACGTGAGCGAAGAATGCATCGATATCGTGCCATGCGCCGAGTTCGCCGAACTGCTTCGAATGTCCCCACAGATGGAATGTGCGGCCTTGCGAACACGCATGATCGAACATCGCATACAGCCTCGTGATCCAGTTGCCATGCTGCAGAGCGATGCGCAGGCCGTCCAGTCTTTTATGCCAGTGGCCCGATCCTGCGAAGTTGCGCAGATAAACCTGTCTGTCATGCGGATAGAACTGGAGAGTCGTCGGCATTTCGTAAATTCTTCGGCCAGGATCAAAACACAGATTCATCGTGGTCCGGGCATAGGTGAAGCTGCATGCCTTGACGAGCTCTACATCCCTCCGCCGGTATCTTCCTCCGGGATAGCAGAACCCGTTGACCGCCGATCCCAGGATATCCTCCAGCCTCTTCTTGCCGTCGTTTATCTGGTGGTAGGACTGCCAGATATCGACCTTCTTCAGATAGCAATGATCGTAGGTATGCGAGCCGATTTCAAACCTGCGCCCGAGCTCTCTGATCTGCGCATCGGACATCACATCATCGCCTTCGCAATTCCTTATCGGGATGAAGAAGGTAGCGTTCAGGCCGT
>JAEZVM010000294.1 GCA_023420795.1 Pseudomonadota bacterium | reverse complement strand
AGAGCCGCAACTGGATCTGGCGGCCACGCAGGCTGAGGTCGATATCCTGGCGGCGCGTTTGCAGCGCCGGCTTGCACCGGACGCGTCAAGCGTACAGAAGCTGCGCCTGCTGAATCACTTCTTCTACCGCGAGCTCGGATTTGCCGGGAACGTGAACAACTATTACGACCCGGATAACAGTTATCTGCATCGCGTCCTCAGTACGCGGCGCGGCATTCCGATTTCGCTCGCAGTCATCTACATGGAATTGGCCCAGCAGATCGGCCTGAATGTAAGAGGCGTCTCGTTCCCGGGCCATTTCCTGATGAAGCTTTCCGTTCAGTCGGGAGACATCGTGCTGGATCCATTCAATGGCACCAGCCTGTCGCGCGAGGAGCTGGAAGAGCGACTGGAGCCATACTTCGAGCAGCAAAGCTATCCCGGCGCCATTCCGCTGTCTTACTATCTGCATTCCGCTCATCCGCGTGAGATCCTGGTGCGCATGCTGCGTAACCTGAAGACGCTGTTCCTGGATAACATGCGCTGGCAACGTGTGCTAAGCGTGCAGCAACGCCTTCTGATCCTGCTGCCCGATGAAATTACCGAACGCCGCGATCGCGGGCTGGCTTACGCCAATCTCGAATGTCCGCAGGCTGCACTGCTCGACCTGGAAGCCTATCTGGCGGAGCGGCCTTATGCGCCGGACGCGGAACTGTTGCGCAGCAAACTGCCGGAATTGCGCGAGGCCAGCCGCCGCCTGAACTGACGGCCTGCTTCAGCCTTTTGTCTTCGCCTCGATCGCTTCCCACTTCTCCAGGTTTTCCAGCAGCAGGTTATCGATTTCCGCATAGCGCTCGTTAAGGCGCTGCACCTCATCAGGCCGCTGGCGGTACAGGTCGGGATCGGCAAGTTGCTCTGTAATGCTTTTCTGCTCGGCTTCCAGGCCGGCGATCAGACCGGGCAGCGTTTCCAGCTCGCGCTGCTCCTTATAGCTGAGTTTCTTTGTTTTGTTCGAAGGAGCCGGAGCTTCCTTGGGAGCGGGCTTGTCTTCCGTTTTCTGTGCCGCCTTCGCCGGCACCGGAGCGGGCACCGGACGCACACGCTCCCAGTCCGAATAGCCACCGACATATTCGCGCCATACGCCACCTCCCTCGGCAACGATCACCTGCGTGACGACATTATCGAGAAACATGCGGTCGTGGCTGACAAGGAATACGGTGCCGCTATAGTCTTCCAGCAGTTCTTCCAGCAGCTCCAGCGTATCGATATCGAGATCGTTGGTCGGCTCATCCAGCACCAACACATTCGCCGGCTTGGCAAACAGGCGAGCGAGAAGCAAGCGGTTGCGTTCACCGCCGGACAGCGACTTGACCGGCGAACGGGCGCGCTCCGGCGCAAACAGAAAATCGCCGAGATAAGTCATCACATGCTTGCGCTGGCCGTTAATCTCCACCCAGTCGCTGCCAGGAGAAATGGTGTCCGCGAGGCTGGCCTCTTCATTCAGTTGCGCGCGCATCTGATCGAAATACGCGATCTGCAGGCGCGCGCCCTGCTTCACCTCGCCAATATCCGGTTGTTCCTCGCCCAGGATCAGCTTCAGCATCGTGGTCTTGCCCGCGCCGTTCGGCCCGATCAGCCCGACCTTGTCGCCGCGCAGGATAGTCGCGCTGAAGTCGCGGACGATGGTCTTGTCACCATAGTGCTTGCCGACGTTGAGCAGTTCGGCGACGATCTTGCCGGAGCGTTCGCCCGTCGATACATCGAGCTTCACCTGTCCCTGCTGCTCGCGCCGCGCGCTACGCTGACGACGCAATTCCTCCAGTCGCCTGACGCGACCTTCATTGCGGGTGCGGCGCGCCTCGACACCCTTGCGTATCCACACTTCCTCCTGCGCGAGGAACTTGTCGAACTTCGCATTTTCGATTGCTTCGACTTCCAGCTGCTCCCCCTTGCGCGTCTGGTAAGCGCTGAAATTGCCTGGGAAGGAAAGCAAGCGTCCGCGATCCAGCTCGACGATGCGTGTGGCTACGTTATCGAGGAAGGAACGGTCATGGGTAATGAACAGAATGCTGCCCTTGAAATCGCGCAACAGCCCCTCCAGCCACAGGATGGCCGTGAAATCGAGATGGTTAGTCGGCTCGTCCAGCAGCAGCACATCCGGTGCGCTAACCAGCGCACGCGCTAGCGCCACTCGCTTCTGCGTGCCACCCGACAAGGTACCCATCAGCGCCCCCTTATCCAGATTCAGTCGCGCAAGAATGGTCTCAACCCGATTCGCCAGGCTCCATGCATCCGTGGCGTCCAGTTTCACCTGCAGCACATGCATGCGATCCATCAAGGCGTCGTCATTGCCGCCGCCCAGGTTCGCCGCCAGATCGTTGTACTCCGCCAGCCACTGCCGCATTTCACTCATGCCGGATGCAACCGCATCAAACACCGTCATCTCGGCCGCAAACTGCGGCTCCTGTTCGACGTAGGCAATCTTGATCCCCTGCTGCATCACAATCAGTCCATCATCCAGCCTGGAAAAGCCGGCAATGATTTTCAGCAGCGAGGACTTGCCGGTACCGTTACGGCCGATTAGGCCAACGCGTTCGCCGGCTTCAAGAGAAAACTCGGCATGATCGAGCAAGGCGACATGGCCGAAAGCGAGCTGTGCATTGGTAAGGGAAATAACTGCCATAAAAATCTGCGAGATAGGCGCGAGGTGCGCGGTCGGGAACGGGAAGAAGCACGCATTGTACCGACACAGAGAGGAAGAAAGCGATTTCCTCATCGTCTCGGCTATAATCTCGGGCGTGGCGCAGAACTGTTGTGTCACCTCCAGCGTCTCGCCGTAGTTCAATGGATAGAACGAGTGCCTCCTAAGCGCTAGATACAGGTTCGATTCCTGTCGGCGGGACCAGTTTCCTTCACTTCTCCCTCTTCCCCTTCAGGAATTTCCGGTAACGCTTTCTTGGCGCAACCCTGCACATACAAATCATGCTTGCCTGGAATGAATGCAAGAAGTAGCTGGCAAAGAGCTTTAATCGAACAAAATAAGCGGAAGAGTTAAAGCTGCGGGGACAGCCCCAATTGCAGGGAAATTAGCAGACAGAAGAAAGTGGTGGGTATGCCGCCCCGCTTAGAGGCGGTTCTGGCGGCACCCCGAACTGCCGTCATGCATATCAGTTGCGTGTACGGCAGATAAGAGAAGGATAGCGGCGTCTTGTTACCGCTCTATGACGTAATGCAAATGCTCTCCAGCGTCGCGGCATCAGGCAATGGAGCAAATGATTCGTCTCAAGGCCCAGTGGCGCTGCCATAGTAGGATGAAATATCAATTTCACTGGGAGCCGCAGATGTCCACGCCAAACAAGCAGTCGGACGATCAGAAAACTTCTCCCTCTTCCATTCCGGAGGAGTCCGGCACTTTAGAAACAGGCAGCAGCGACAATCCGGACGGTGCCGAAGAAACGCCTTCGGAAGTAGCGTTGCGCATCAATCTGCTGGGAAAGCTTGTCATTCCTCCGCCGCAGTCTTGACCTGTATTCCGAATGGCATATGGAGCAGCAAGCGATAATCCGCCGCGTACCTTTACGGGTCCTGTTTTCCTCTCCATTACCACTTCTCTACTCTGCCGCTATCCAACAGTTTTTACTCACACAAACTGTGACCAAATCTGTGGATAAGCAAGGGCAATCATTCTTAAACGAATGATTTTCAAGGGAATTTTTTGCTTGATTAAAATCACGGCGTTTTGCTGCAAACTGTTCGCCCGCCCTGCCATAGTTCGAAACTTTTCATCGGTCGCTCCAGCCTAAGGAAGTAGAAAAGGATCATCAATCCATACTGCGGGATACCTCGACAAAGGAGGTGCGTGATGAAGATTCCGATTGTGGTAATGCTGATGGAAGCCGCCATGCTGGCGGGACTGTCGCTGATTTTCTTTGTGCTGTAGTTCTGCTGAACTACTCTGCATCCGGCTGTTGAGATGGAGCAGATTGGGCAAACGCATCCAGCGCCAGACAGGCGGCGTTGATGCGGTTGAGCGTCGGCATGCGCGATAAATCGCAATTCAGGCGCTGCGCATTCGCGATCTGCGGAATCAAGCAGCAATCGGCCAGGCTGGGTGTATTTCCGTAGCAGAAATCGCCGACCCGTTTGTCTTTCGCCAGCATCGTTTCCAGTGCAGCAAGGCCTTGTTCGCACCAATGGCGATACCAGGCATTCTTTTCATCCTCGCTTACGTTTAGCTGGCGCACCAGATACCGCAGCACGCGCAGATTATTGAGCGGATGGATGTCGCAGGCAATCGACATGGCGATGCCGCGCACATAAGCTCTATCGAGCGCATCCTGCGGCAATAGAGGTATCTGCGGATGTGTCTCCTCCAGATACTCGATGATGGCGAGGGATTGGGTCAGCACCGCGCTGGACTGTTCTTCGATCAGCGTCGGTACCAGGCCATCCGGATTGAGCTGCCGGTATTCCGGCGTGAGTTGTTCGCCGCCGTTGCGCAGCAGATGAATCGGGATGACCTCATAGGGCAATCCTTTCAGGTTCAGTGCAATGCGTACCCGATAGGATGCGGAGCTGCGGAAATAGCTATAGAGTTTCATGCGGCCTTTCCTTTCCCTTCGCCAAACGCCCCTTAAACGATCTTCACCTTCAACTCGCCGAGGCCTTCAATTGCGCCCTCCAGAAGATCGCCCGACTTGACTGCACCGACACCTTCCGGCGTACCGGTGAAGATCAGGTCGCCGGGCTGTAGCGCATAGTACTTCGACAGATGCTCAATGGTTTCGGCGACGTTCCAGATCAGTTTGTCGATATTGCTTTTCTGCCGTGGCGCGCCATTCACATTCAAACGGATCTCGCCCTTTTCGATGAGGCCGGTCTGCGCAAGCGGATGAATCGGCGCGATCGGCGCGGAGTAATCGAATCCCTTGCCGGTGCACCACGGACGGCCCAGCTTTTTCGCTTCGCCCTGCAGGTCGCGGCGCGTCATGTCAAGACCGATCGCATAACCCCAGATATGCTCTGCGGCGTTGGCTGCGGCAATGTCCTTGCCCCCTTTGCCGATGGCAACGACCAGTTCAATCTCATGATGCAGATCGTTCGTCATGGCAGGATACGGCATCTCGCCGGTCGTGCCATGCGGCACAGGCAGGATTGCATCGGCGGGTTTCATGAAGAAGAAAGGTGCCTCGCGGCCAGTGGCGCCCATTTCCTTCGCATGCTCGACATAATTGCGTCCGACGCAATAGATACGGTGAACCGGGAACAGGCCATCGCTACCGGCGACGGGAACAGCGGGGATTTGCACGGGAAAAGCGTATTGCATGAGAACTCCTGAAATTTCGTGGGACATTGTCGCCAGTGTAGCGGTGCCGGGCATTTCAGTGCAGACGAGCATAAAAAAACCGCCTTGTCGTTTGCACGAACAAGGCGGCTGTCTGCACTTACCGGAAAGCGGCAATCAGCCTTCACCCAGATAGGCGGCCTTCACCTTCGGATCGTCCAGCATGTCCTTGGCGTCCCCACTCATCGTGATCAGGCCGGAATCCATCACATAGCCGCGATGCGCGGCCTGCAATGCCAGCTTCGCGTTCTGTTCGACCAGCAGGATGGTGACGCCTTGCGCCGACACATTGCGCACGACCTCGAAGATCTTTTCCACCATGATCGGCGACAGGCCCATCGACGGCTCATCCAGCAGCAGCAGTTCTGGATGGCTCATCAGGGCGCGCGCCATCGCCAGCATTTGCTGCTCGCCACCGGACAGCGTACCGGCCAGTTGCGCAGAACGCTCCTTCAGGCGCGGAAACACGCTGAACCACTTTTCGATATCGGCATTGATGCCGGCCTTGTCGTTGCGGATGTAAGCGCCCATCAGCAGGTTTTCCAGGATGGTCATCCGGGTAAACACGCCGCGCCCTTCCGGCACCATCGCCAGCTTGCGCTTGACCAGCTGGAAGGAATTAGTGCCCTGGATCTGCTGGCCGACGTAATGGATCTGGCCTTCTACTTTGCAACCCGGCAGCGTACCGGTGATTGCCTTCAGCGTCGTGGTCTTGCCTGCGCCGTTGGCACCGATCAGCGTGACCAGCTCGCCCTTGTTGACTTCCAGATCGATGCCCTTGACGGCCTGGATGCCGCCGTACGCGATTTTCAGGCCGCTGATTTTCAGAATGTTTTCGCTCATCAGTGGCCTCCTCCCAGATATGCCTCAATCACAGCCGGGTTGCTTTGCACCTCGGCCGGCACGCCTTCGGCAATCGGCTTGCCGTAGTCGAGCACCGTCAGGCGGTCGCAGAGACCCATCATCAGTTTCACATCGTGTTCGATCAGCAGAATCGTCTTGCCCTCCGCCTTGATCTTTACCAGCAGTTCGCGCAGGCCGAGCTTTTCGGTAGCGTTCATGCCGGCAGCCGGTTCATCCAGTGCCAGCAGTTGCGGCTCGGTCGCCAGCGCGCGGGCGATTTCGAGGCGACGCTGGTCGCCATACGACAGGTGGCGTGCGGTGCGGTTGGCGAATTGCGCAATGCCGACGAAATCGAGCAACTCCATTGCGCGGCGACGGATCCCCGCCTCTTCCTCGCGAGCCGCCTTGTGATGGAACACCGCGCCGAATACGCCCTGATGCGTGCGTACATGGCGGCCGACCATCACGTTTTCCAGCGCGGACATTTCACCAAACAGGCGAATGTTCTGGAAGGTGCGTGCAATGCCGGCCTTGGCCACCTCGTGCGGCGCCGAGGGCGAATACGGCTTGCCCGCCAGTTCAAACTTGCCGGTATCCGGCTGGTACAGGCCGGTGATGACGTTGAAGAACGTCGTCTTGCCGGCGCCGTTCGGACCGATCAAACCGTAGATCTGACCGCGCAGGATCTTGATGTTTACATCCGACAAGGCCTGCAGGCCGCCGAAGCGCTTGTTGACTCCTGAGATATTGAGAATGACTTGTTCGCTCATGGATTTTCCTTATGCAGCCAGCGCAGCAGGTTCTTTTTCATCGTGACGCTTCTTGGCGTTCGCATCCATCCTGTCTTCATGACGCGGCGCGGGCCACAGGCCAGCCGGACGGTACAGCATGATGACGACCATCGCCAGACCGTACAGCAGCTGACGCAGCACTTCGGCATCAATCAGCACGGTGCCGAACAGGTTGCGCTGCAGCGGCTCCACCACATGGCGCAGAACTTCCGGCAATGCAGCCAGGATCACACCGCCAAGAATGACGCCAGGAATATGGCCGATGCCACCAAGCACCACCATTCCGAGCACGGCAATCGATTCCATCAGCGAGAACGATTCCGGCGAGACGAAGCCCTGGAACGAAGCGAACATCGCACCGGCGATACCTCCAAAGGAAGCGCCCATCGCGAATGCCAGCAGCTTGATATTGCGGGTGTTGATGCCCATTGCCTTGGCTGCGATTTCATCTTCGCGGATTGCCACCCAGGCCCGGCCGAGGCGGGAATGCTGCAGGCGGATCGAAATGAAGATGATCGCCGCGCACAGGCTCAGGAACAGGAAGTAATACGCATTGACCGACGGCATGGAAAAACCGAGGAACTGCACCGTCGCGTTCGAGCCCGGCTCACCGGCCAGCGACACGCCGAAGATGCGGATCGGGTCGATCATGTTGATCCCCTGCGGGCCGTTGGTAATGTTGACCGGCGCATTCAGGTTGTTCATGAAAATGCGGATGATCTCGCCGAAGCCGAGAGTGACGATCGCCAGATAGTCGCCGCGCAGCTTTAGGGTCGGCGCACCGAGCAAGGCGCCGAAGAAGGCTGCCAGCGCAGCCGCCAGCGGCACGATCATCCAGACCGACAGGTGGATGCCGTTCTTGGCAGCCTCCTCGCCCACCATCCAGATCAGTGCTTCTCCTACTGCCGGATAAGTGTTAACGAAGGACTCCAGCACCGACGCGAACTGCGGCGAAGCCAGGAGACCAGCCATGTAAGCGCCAACTGCGTAGAACGCGATATAGCCCAGATCCAGCAGGCCGGCCATGCCGACCACGATGTTCAGGCCCAGCGCCAGCATGATGTACAGCAGCGCCAGGTCCATGATGCGCACCCAAGAATTGCCGTAGTTGGATGCAATGAACGGGAACGCGAGCAGCACGATGCCGAGGATCGCAAAGCTGACATATGCCTTGCGCGGATTGTGTTTGACGTCGAATAGTGTAGACATGAAGCTCTCCTTACGCTCAGGCACGATCCGCTACACGCTCGCCCATAATGCCGGACGGACGCAGTGTGAGTACGATGATAAGCACGACAAACGCGAAAATATCCTGGTAATGGCTGCCGAGGAAGCCGCCGGTCAGGTCGCCGATATAACCGGCGCCAAGGCTTTCGATCAGGCCAAGCAGGATACCGCCGACCATCGCGCCGTAGATATTGCCGATGCCGCCGAGCACCGCGGCGGAGAATGCCTTGAGGCCGGGCACGAAGCCCATCGCGAACTGAGCGGAGGAATAGTTCGCGCCCCACATCACCCCGGCGACGGCAGCCAACGCCGCGCCGATCGCAAACGTCATCACGATCACCTTGTTCGAATCGACGCCCATCAGGCCGGCCACGCGCGGGTTCTCGGCAGTGGCGCGCATTGCGCGGCCCATCTTGGTTCTTTCGACCAGCAGCACCAGCGCAATCATCGCGCCGGTCGCCAGCACCAGCAGCATTACCTGCGTCTGCGAGATCAACGCGCCCATGATATTGAACGACTCCGTCGGCATCACCTGCGGGAACGGAATGGGGCTGCGGCCCCAGATCATCATTGCGAAAGTCTGCAGCAGGATCGACACGCCGATTGCGGTGATCAGCGGCGCCAGACGCGGTGCATTGCGCAGGCGGCGGTAGGCGACGCGCTCGATGATGATATTGACGAGTACGCAGACCGGAATCGCACCAAGAATCGCGATGCACAGCTTGACGATCCCCGGCAGGTCCGGTGCCACATTCTGGACGATCTTGAGGATCGTGACGCCGACCATGGCACCGATCATCAACACATCGCCGTGCGCGAAGTTGATCAGGTTCAGAACGCCGTACACCATGGTGTAACCCAGCGCGACCAGGGCGTACATACTGCCTAGCACCAGTCCATTGATGATTTGTTGGATAAAGGTATCCATAGTTTTCCTACTCTCTATAAGGATCGTTCAAATCGTTTTTGCAACTTCATCGCCGATTGTTATGTGCGAATGCAGCAAATTCGTCGCACATAACAAAAACGGCACCCGGGTGAGAACCTGGGGTGCCGTCGGACGCAAACGATAATTACCTGGAAAGACGTGTAAAGATTATGTGAGTAATGGGCTGAGAATTAATGCACATGATCTTGTCTCCTGTTGTCGTCTTTGGTAAAAACTTTATATGGTGAGTATTGCCTTTTGAGCACACCGGAACCGCGCGGCATTATACCGAACCTGCTCGTTCATGGAACTCTTTACATGTGCATCTATGCTGTGTTGCATGATTAGTGCAAACAAATACGCTTGACTACGCACTGATAAATGAAAGCTGAAACGTCGCCGTATCAACAAGAATCCGACGCCAGCCCACCATGAAACAAGCGTTCCTTCTTTAAGGAGTGCGCTTGTTCACTATATATTCAAAAGTTGAATGCTCCTGAATATTTGTCTTCTTTATAGGGCGACCTGGGTGGTTTGCTTCATTTGCAGCCCGCAGTCTTTGCAGGCTGCAATCATAACGATTTAAGCGAAAAACAATCGACGGAAAATAAAGGAAGGACCGGAATTAAATTCTGGTTAGGTTCGTTTTTTCAGAGTGAGCGAGCAGACAAGCCCTTCGGCATGGGAAAAGTGACGTTTTCTTCCGCTCCTGGTAGCGTGCGAACGCTCTTCGCACCGAGCTCTTTCAGGCGATCTATCACCGCCTGCACCAGAACTTCCGGCGCCGACGCGCCAGCCGTCACGCCGATACGACTCCTGCCCTCCAGCCAGGCGGGATTGATCTGGGATGCGTTATCGACCATGTAGGCCGGTGTGCCCTTTTTCTCCGCGACTTCACGCAGGCGGTTGGAATTGGAACTATTGGGGCTGCCAACGACGACCACTACCTCCACCTGCGGCGCCATGAATTTGACCGCTTCCTGCCGATTGGTGGTGGCGTAACAGATATCGCCCTTCTTCGGTTCGGCGATGTGGGGAAACCTGCGCTTGAGCGCGGCAATGATGCCTGCGGTGTCGTCCACCGAAAGCGTAGTCTGAGAAACATATGCCAGCATGTCCGGATTGCGCACCTGCAGCGCATCGACATCGGCAGCGGTCTCGACGAGGTACATGCCCTCTTCCGTCTGTCCCATCGTACCTTCGACTTCCGGGTGCCCGGCATGGCCGATCATGATGATTTCGCGGCCCTCGCGGCGCATCTTTGCGACCTCGACATGCACCTTGGTCACCAGCGGACAGGTTGCATCGAACACGTGCAGGCCACGTTCGGCCGCCTCTTCCTGGACCGCCTTGGACACGCCGTGCGCAGAGAAAATCACCGTATTGCCGGCCGGGACGTCGCTCAACTCCTCGATGAATACCGCGCCCTTTCTACGCAAGTCCTCCACCACATAGGCGTTGTGCACAATCTCATGCCGCACATAGATGGGGGCGCCGAATTCTTCAAGCGCCCGCTCGACGATCTCGATTGCCCGATCGACGCCGGCACAGAAACCGCGCGGCTGCGCAAGCAGAACTTCCTTGTCCATTCCAGATCCGCCTTAGAGTATGCCGATGATCTTGACTTCGAACTTCACCGGCTGGCCGGCGAGCGGGTGATTGAAGTCGAACAGCGCGCTGTCATTTTCGAATGCCTGCAATATGCCGGTGAAGCGGCCACCGCTGGGCGCAGTGAATTCGACCTGCTCGCCGATTTCGTATTCCTTGCGCCGCTTGCCGTCCTTCTCCATCGACGCGCGAGAAACCCACTGCACCAGCGCCGCGTTGCGCGGTCCGAATGCTTCGTCTGGGCCGAGTTCAAACGTCTGGTGCGCCCCCTCCTGCAGTCCGATCAGGCAGGCTTCCAGCGATGGCGAAAGCTGGCCGGTCCCCAGTTGCAGCGTCGCGGGCCCTTCCTGAAAGGTGCTGACGATATCGGTGCCATCCATTGCCGCGAGGCGGTAATGCAGGGTCAGGTAAGCGGATTCGGTAACAACGGTTGCGGTAGGGTTCGACATGGGATTTCTGCGTAATGAAACAAGCCGCTATTGTAAGTCACGTTAAGTCAGGCTGCGGATTCGAAATCACCGCCGGCAGCTGCCTGGAACAAGCCCAATAATTGCAAATATTGCAATTTATTTCCTTATAATTCCGGTTTTATTTGCAACCACAAATTCATTCCATCCCATGTCGATTACCAACTGGCCAGAAGACCAGCGCCCTCGCGAGCGGCTTATCAAACACGGCGCACATATCCTGTCGGACGCGGAACTGCTCGCCGTCTTCCTGCGCGTCGGCGTCAGCGGAAAGAGTGCAGTCGATCTAGGGCGAGACATGATCGGCCATTTCGGCTCGCTCAACGGATTGTTTACCGCAAACCTTGCCGACTTCTCAAAGCTCAACGGGCTGGGGCCGGCAAAATATGCTCAACTGCAGGCAGTCATGGAGTTAGCCCGCCGCTCGCTGTCGGAAGAGCTGAAGAAAGGTGAAATTCTTGGTTCGCCGCAGGCGGTAAAGCAATATCTTCAGCTCCTGCTGGCAAAAAAGCCGTATGAATCCTTCGCGGTCCTGTTCCTGGACGTGAAGAATCGTCTGATCATCACCGAAGAACTCTTCCGTGGAAGTCTGACGCATACCAGCGTCTATCCGCGTGAAGTGGTCAAGGCAGCGCTCGCACACAATGCGGCCAGCCTCATCCTCGCTCACAATCACCCGTCCGGTACGCCGGAACCAAGCGCCGCCGACCGCAGCCTGACCTTCGCGCTGAAGCAGGCACTGAGTCTGGTGGACATTCGGGTTCTGGATCATTTCGTGGTCGCAGGAAGGCAGGTCTATTCTTTTGCAGAACACGGAGAGATGTAATTTCTCGGTTATTCGAAAATTGTTAAATTAATCCATTCAATCAAGACACAATTGTTTTTCGCAAGTCATTGAAAAGTCTGATTTTTTTGCATATACTCTCGTTTTTTCCAAATTCCGAAATCTTTCAAGGAGTTAACCATGGCACGTGTTTGCCAAGTCACCGGGAAGGGGCCGATGGTCGGCAACAACGTTTCCCATGCTAACAACAAGACCAAGCGTCGCTTCCTGCCGAACCTGCAGAACCGCCGTATCTTCGTTGAATCCGAAAACCGCTGGGTTTCCCTGCGTATCTCCAACGCTGGCCTGCGCGTGATCGACAAGATCGGCATCGACGCAGTGCTCGCCGACATGCGCGCACGTGGCGAGAAAATCTAAGCGGAATCTTTTAGGAAAATATCATGGCGAAATCTAACCGCGACAAAATCAAGCTGGAATCGACCGCCGGTACCGGTCACTTCTACACCACCACGAAGAACAAGCGCACCATGCCGGAAAAAATGTCGATCATGAAGTTCGACCCGAAGGCACGCAAGCACGTGGAATACAAGGAAACGAAGATCAAGTAATTGATCGCGCTTCAAATGCAAAGCCCCGCATCTGCGGGGCTTTTATTTTGCGCGCTCAAAAAATACGGCCCCGAATTTCCGGGGCCGCTTTCATATCCAGCGTAGAGAAGTGCTGTGCCGATCAGGCGTAGCTGCGCAAGCGCAGCGAAAACTCCTGCAGCGCCTTGATGCCCGAAGCCTCGGCCCGTACGCACCAGTCCTGCAGTTGCTGCAACAACTGCTCACGGCTCGCAGTCGAACGCTCCCAGATCGCGCCCAGCTCCACCCGCATCTCATGCATGGTCTGCAGCGCCTTGCTATGCCTGAACAACTCCGTCAACTGCTGCCTCTGCGGCGCTTCGAGTTTCGCCGGTTCGCGCTGCAGCAGCTTGCGCGCGGATTTAAGGAATTTGGTTTCCAGCTTGGCTTTGTCCGCCAGGTGCCCGATTTCCTCGCGCCATGCACGCTTGACCGATTTCGCATACTTGGCCATCACGTCGTAGCGGTTCGTGATCACCGACTGCAGCGTATCGAAATCCGCCACCCTCTTTTCACGGTCGAACTTCGGTGCGGGTGCCACCTTCTTCACTTTCGCAAGACCGAAAGTTTCCATGATGCGGATATAGCCCCAGCCGATATCGAACTCATACCACTTGGTTGAAAACTTGGCGGAGGTGCCGAAAGTATGGTGATTATTATGCAACTCTTCACCGCCGATCCAGATGCCGATCGGGAAAATATTGGTGGAGGCGTCGGTGCAATCGTAGTTGCGGTAACCCCAGTAATGGCCGATGCCATTGATGACGCCGGCAGCATGAATCGGGATCCACAGCATCTGCACCGCCCATACCGTCAGGCCAATCACCCCGAACAGCAGCACGTTGATGATCAACATCAAGACGATGCCCAGCGCGCTGTATTTAGT
>JAEZVM010000285.1 GCA_023420795.1 Pseudomonadota bacterium | reverse complement strand
GCGATGATGTCGAAGGCTTTCAGCTGCGGCGGTTCGGCAATGTAGAAATCGTCGCTCAACAGATCATGCCCGTTCAGCCGCTTGTCGATGCCGAACGCCCGGCATAGCAGGCCAGGCCCTTTGGTATTGCCGTCGACATTTTCCAGCGGCTCCACCGCGCGCAGCAGTACCGCCGCGCCGTTGCCTTCCGGTTCCGTCACGACGTTCATGCAGTGATGCATGCCATAGATCAGATACACATACGCATGACCTGGCGGCCCGTACATGGTTTTGGTGCGCGGCGTGATTCCCTTGGAAGAGTGCGACGCGAGATCATGCGCACCGATATAGGCCTCGACTTCCACGACGCTGGCGCGGCGCGCGATGCCATCGCACACATGCACCAGATGCTTGCCGAGCAGCTCCTGCGCGACCAGGGCGGTATCGCGTGCGAAAAACGCGCGCGGCAGTTTCACATCGTGCGGCATGAGAGCGGCCTGATTTCCTGTAGAAGGCGACGGCTGTAATTCTAATGACTCTGCCTGACGGCATCCGTGAACGACATGCGATTGACCAGAAATTGCTCGAACTCTTCCGCCGGCACTGCCGCGCTGTAGTAATACCCCTGCACCTCGTCGCAACCATACATCCGTAGTCTGTCGATCTGCGCCTTGCTTTCCACGCCTTCGGCAATGACGCGCAGGTTCAGGCTGTGCGCGAGATTGACGATCGCATAGGTGATGGCATCGTTATCGTCGTCGTTCAGCATGTCGCTGATGAAGGAACGGTCGATCTTGATCTTGTCGATCGGGATCTGCTTCAGATAGCTGAGGCTGGAATAGCCGGTGCCGAAATCGTCGATGCTGATACCCACACCGGCATCGCGCAGCCGTGCCGCCAGCTGCGCGACCTGCGGCGCCCGCCGCATGATCGAGCTTTCGGTGATTTCCAGTTCGAGGTAAGTCGCGTCCAGCTCCGCATCGGCGAGGATGCCGGTGACCAGTTCTGCGAATTCCTTTTGCTGGAACTGCAGCGGCGACACATTCACCGCGACCGGCACGATCTGCAATCCCTGCAGCTGCCAGCGCCGGCATTGCAGGCATGCCTCGCGCAGCGACCACTCGCCGATCCGCGCGATCAGCCCGCGCTCCTCGGCGATCGGGATAAATTCCGCCGGCGACAGGAACCCGCCGTCTTTCCGGCGCCAGCGCAGCAGCACCTCGGCTCCGGTCAACCGGCCCTTGCCGATATCGATCTGCGGCTGGTACCACAGGCGGAGATCGTCGGCGTCCATCGCCTCGCGCAGCTGTCGCTCGATGCTGGAGCTGCGCATGATCTGGCGGTTCAGCTCCTGGGTGAAGAACTGGTAGTTGTCGCGCCCCTGTCCCTTTGCCTGGTAGAGCGCCGAATCGGCGTGACGCATCAGCAGCTGCGGCTCCTGTGCATCGTCGGGACAGATGCTGATGCCTATGCTGATGGTGGTATGGATCTGATGTTCCTGCAGCAGGAAAGGGCGGGCGGTGGTTGCAAGGATCTTCTTTGCCACTGCAGCTGCCTGTTCTCCTTTTTCTATATCGGGCAGCAGCACCAGGAATTCATCGCCGCCGATGCGCGCGACCGTGTCTTCCTCGCGCACGCATTGAAGAAGCCGTTCGGCGATTTCGCGCAGCAGCATGTCGCCGATGTGATGGCCGAGCGAGTCGTTGATGTTCTTGAAGTTATCCAGATCCATGTACAGCAGCGCTACCTTTTTTTCGCTGCGCACCGCCATGTGCATTGCCTGCGCCAGTCGATCCTGCAGCAGCCGCCGGTTGGGAAGCCTCGTCACGCTGTCGTAGTAGGCGAGCTGCTGCACCTGCTGCTCGGCGTTCTTGCGTTCCGTGATGTCGGTGGCGACGCCGTCGATGTGCAACGGCCGGTCATGCTCGTCGGCCACCAGCCTGCCCTTGCAATGGAGCCAGCGCGCCTCGCCGTCGCGGCGGATGATGCGGTATTCAGCGTCGTGTACGGGCTGCTTCGCGTCAAGTGAACGTAACAGTTCCTCGATTCTCGCCCTGTCTTCCGGGTGGATTGTATTGAACCAGAGCTGCGGATTTTCCAGAAACGCGGACACCGTGTAGTTGTAGATCGTTTCCGCGGACTGATTGATGTAGCGTATGCGGGACAGGTCCGGTGAGAATGACCAGACCACATCCGGTATCGACGCCAGGATGCCGTTGAGCCGGCTTTCGCTTTCTTGCAGCGCGGCCTCTGCCCGGGTTGCCGCCTGCAAGGACTGGAAGCGGATTTCGCTCTCCTTTTTTTTCCACCAGAACAATACCGCCGTGCCGAACAGCATCAGCAGCCCGGCGGCGATTGCAGCCACCAGCCATGCAAGCCGGTTCAGGCTCGCCTGCGCAGCATCCTGCTCGATCATTGTCACGAGATACCACGGCACGCCACTTACCTTGCGCGCCACCGAGATCATGGTTTCGCCTGATTGGCTACTCAACAAAAAGGTACCGTAAGGCCAGTTTGCGGCACCGATAAATTGCGTCGGATCCACTGGCAGCATATTGAGATCACCGAAATGGCTCGATGCGTCGCTGCTTGCCGTTACCACCACATGGTCGCCGCGGATTTCCACCAGAAATATATCGGTGCTGCCCGCTATGGTCGGTGTGGAATCGACGAAGGAGTCCAGCAGCATGTCCGCATTCGCGGTCATCACCAATGCCGACGGTATCTTGCTTGGCTCCTCGCGGATATTTAGAAGTGGAGTGGCGATATGTACGAGGCGCTTCAAAGACACACCGGCAGGAGCCTGCTGAATCGATGATACTTCGGTGCCGTTGCTCGCGAAGGCGCGCATGACCGTTTGCTTTTCCGTAAGGGTAAGCGCGGTATTTTCGCTGTCCTCTGTTGAAATCCATTCTCGCCCGTTGATGTCATAAATACAGACATCCAGATAGCCGTAAGTGGATTTAATTGCCTTTAACTGCTCCAGTATTCGCTGTTCTGTCTGGACGTCATTTCCGCCCTGCATGATCCATTCATGCATAGCTTCGCCGAGAAATTGCCCGCTGCCAAAGACGGCGGTATCCGCCAACCTTTCCCGCACCCATGAAGACACGGCTGCCGCACGCACATCGGCGATGTTGTTCAACGCCATCTCGGTCTTTTGCTCTTCGCCTTCTACCAGGCGTTGATAGACGAGATATCCTGCAACAAGGGCAAGAAGGAAAAGACCGAGGAAAATGCCGGCCGCAAGGCGCGAGTGCCGGGTGCGAAAGCCGGTGCTGGGTGATGACAGTGTCGATGCCGCCACGGTTGGATCCGGTGAGAGAGCAGGTCATCTGCTGCGCGGTCGACGTGTTGGACGGCAGCATCTATCTTATGACTGCCGTATCGGCTTGTCGTTCTCCCTGCCGCCGTAGGGAGAACCGGAATGGATCAAGCAAGCTGGTTTGCGTACGCTTCCAGATGATGATCGGTGCTGCCGAATTGCAGCTCGATTGCCAGCAGCCGCTTGAAATAATGGCTTACATCGAGTTCGTCGGTGACGCCCATGCCGCCGTGGAGCTGCACCGCCTGCTGGCCGACGAAGCGGCAAGCCTGGCCGATCACTACTTTGGCTGCTGACATGGCACGCCGACGTGCCGCCAAATCGGTTTCGGTGCAGCGTACTGCGGCGAGATAACTCATCGAGCGCGCCTGTTCGATATGCAGCACCATGTCGGCCATCCGGTGCTGCAGCGCCTGGAACTTGCCGATTGGCTGGCCGAACTGCTTGCGGTTGCGCGC
>JAEZVM010000229.1 GCA_023420795.1 Pseudomonadota bacterium | reverse complement strand
GCGCGTGCGTTCTATCTGAGCCGCCAGAAGACATACAGCCGCAAGATCAACGAGATCATGCTCGCCTTCAAGATCGAGGACCGTCTGACGAAAGACCAGATCCTCGAGCTTTACATGAACCAGATTTTTCTTGGCGAACGTGCCTACGGCTTCGGCAGCGCCGCACGCATCTATTTCGGCAAAACAGTGCAGGAACTCTCCATTGCGGAAGCCGCCATGCTGGCCGGCCTGCCCAAAGCGCCCGCGACGGCAAACCCGGTCGTCAACCCGACGCGCGCAAAGCAGCGCCAGCAGTACATCCTCAAGCGCATGCGCGACCTCGGCCACATCACGCCGGAGCAATACGCGAAGGCGGCACAGGAAAAGCTGGCGGTGCGCAACAAGGGCTACCGATTCGAGACCCACGCGGAGTATGCGGCGGAAATCGTGCGCCAGTACATGTATGAACACTACCGGGACGACGTTTATACGCACGGCTACTCGGTCTATACCACGCTCTACAGTGCGGACCAGGACGCCGCCTACGCGGCGGTGCGGCGCGGCGTGCTGGAATACGACCGGCGTCACGGCTATCGCGGGCCGGAAGCATTCATCGAACTGCCGAAGGACGAGGAGGAGCGCGATCAGGCCATCGATGAGACGCTGCTCAGGCATCCGGACAGCGACGACCTGCAGGCGGCAGTGGTCCTTGCCGCTTCGCCGAAGATGGTGCGTGCAGAACTGTTGTCCGGCGATGTGGCCGAGATCAGCGGGGAAGGGCTGCGCTTTGCTGCTTCTGCCTTGTCGTCAAAGGCGAAGCCGCAGAAGCGGATCCGCCCGGGCGCCGTGATTCGCGTCACGCGCGACGCAAAGAAGCGTTTGGCCATCACCCAGTTGCCGGAAGTCGCTGCGGCATTCGTCGCGCTCAATGCCAACGACGGTTCCTACCGTGCGGTGGTCGGCGGTTTCGACTTCGCACTCAACCAGTTCGATCATGTGACGCAGGCATGGCGCCAGCCCGGTTCCAGCATCAAGCCCTTCATTTACTCGGCGGCGCTGGAAAAGGGCTTTTCGCCGGCCACACTGATCAACGACGAGCCGCTCGTCATCAATGTATCGGAGACCGGCGGCCGCACCTGGGACCCGCAGAACGACGACGGCAACTACGACGGCCCGGTGACCATGCGCACCGGCCTCAAGCGCTCCAAGAATCTCGTCTCGATCCGCATCCTGCAGTCGATCACACCACCGTATGCGCAGGAATACCTGACGCGCTTCGGCTTCGACGCGGCCAGGCATCCGGCCAACCTGACGATGACGCTGGGAACCGGCGCAGCGACCCCACTGCAGATGGCCAGCGCCTATTCGGTATTCGCCAACGGCGGCTACAAGGTCGCGCCCTACCTGATCCAAAAAGTGGTCAATGCGCGCGGCGAAGTGCTTTCGGAAACCATTCCGATACCGGCGGGCGAGGAGAGCATGCGCGTGATTGACGCACGCAACGCCTTCATCATGGACAGCATGCTGCGCGACGTTGTGAATTCCGGCACCGGCTATGCGGCCAGCCAGCGGCTGGGACGGCGCGACCTCGCTGGCAAGACCGGGACCACGAACGACTCGATGGACGGCTGGTTCGCCGGTTATGGCGGCAATGTCGTTGCGGTCGCATGGATGGGCTACGACCAGCCGCGTTCCCTAGGCGGACGGGAATTCGGCGGCACGGTGGCGCTGCCGATCTGGATCGACTACATGCGCGTGGCGCTGCGCGGCAAGGCGCCATACGAGATGTCCGTGCCGGCGGGTGTGGCGCAGGCCGACGGCGACTGGACGTATGCGGAATATGTCAACGGCGATGCGGTCCGGTCGGTGGGCGTCGAGGAAGCCAAGGGTTTCTGGGAACGGCTCTTCGGAAACTGGCCGAAGGCGCCGACGGGCAACACCGCGCCGCCATCCCCGATGGATGACCTGTACCGCGGCGGTTAGGTCCACCTCAAGGACACGGGGCGTGAATTCCACGCCGCCCGTGCCACGCATCATAATCATGGAAACGAAACGCTCTGCCTGGACGATCCCGGTGCATGCTTCCCGCCGTCACTGGCTAGCAAAGACAATTCCGCTGAAAACGGGTATTGTCTCGGGCTGTTTCATGTCTTTGCCCTCCTGAATCGCCCCGGTTGTCCGCCGGCGCGATTCTGTATCGCTACGGCAGCCATAAAGGTGTTGCGTGACAACGGAAAACACAAAAAACAGTCTCAGGGCACTGACCCTTGCCGCAATCGGTGTCGTATATGGCGACATCGGCACCAGTCCGCTTTACACGATGAAGGAAGTGTTCGCGGAATCGCATGGCCTTCCGCTGAACCCCAATAATGTATTCGGCGTTGTGTCACTGATCGTCTGGGCGCTGATCATTATCGTGTCATTAAAGTACGTGGTGCTGATCCTGCGGGCCGATAATCGGGGCGAGGGCGGTATCATGGCGCTGGTCGCGCAGGTGTTGTCTTCTGTGCCTCAACAGTCGCGCTGGTACAACTTTGCGCTCTTGGTCGGTCTGATCGGCACCGCAATGTTCTTTGGCGACGGCATCATTACGCCGGCGATCTCGGTCCTGTCTGCCGTCGAAGGCCTGCAGGTAGCCACCCCGGTGCTGCAACCCTATATCATTCCTGCCACTGTTGCGATATTGGTCGTTCTGTACTCACTGCAGCACCACGGCACCGCAGGCATCGGCAAATGGTTCGGTCCTATCGTGCTGGTATGGTTCCTCACGCTTGCAGGGATGGGGATCGTCAACATTGTCGCCCGGCCCGATATCTTGGCCGCATTCAATCCGCTGCATGCTGCGCGCTTCCTGGGAGAGAACGGCTGGCTCGCCTTCATAGCGTTCGGCGCGATCGTGCTGGCTGTCACCGGGGCCGAATCCCTGTATGCGGACATGGGGCACTTCGGAAAGCGCGCGGTACGGCTTGCGTGGTTTGCAGTGGCCTTTCCAAGCCTGATGCTGAACTACCTGGGCCAGGGTGCGCTGCTGCTCGCCAATCCGGACGCAGTCTCCAATCCGTTCTACCAGCAGCTCGGTGCATGGAGCATCTTCCCGCTCGTATTGCTGGCAACGATGGCGGCAACGATCGCCTCGCAGGCCACCATCGCCGGCACCTTCTCAATCGTGCAGCAGGCGATCGCACTCGGCTTCCTGCCGCGCATGCGTGTGATGTACACGTCGGAGCGCGAGATGGGGCAGATCTATATTCCGCTGGTGAACTGGCTTCAGCTCACCGTGGTTGTATTGGCGGTGATCGGATTCGGTTCATCGTCCAATCTGGCATCCGCCTACGGCGTCGGAGCGACCACGACCATGCTGATGACAACCATTCTTAGCTTCTTCGTCATTCGCTACCGGTGGCGATATAACGCGCTGCTGTCGGTGGCGGCGACCGCCTTCTTCCTGATTATCGACCTGGCGTTCTTCTCCTCGAACACGCTGAAAATCGTCCACGGCGGCTGGTTCCCGTTGTTCCTAGCGTCGGTAATGGTCATGGTGATGCTGACCTGGCGTGACGGCCGCCGCCTGGTCTATGAAAACCTGCGCAAGCATCTGATTCCTTTGGAAGACTTTCTGCAATCGTTATTTGTTGCCCCTCCGCTGCGTGTCGAAGGCACCGCAATCTACTTCCGGGCCGAAGGCGACGGCGTGCCTCACGCGATGTTGCACAATCTTGTGCACAACAAGGTAATGCATGAGCGCACGGTATTCCTTACCGTGTTCAATGCCGATATCCCATACATACCTGCAGCCGAGCGAGTGAAGATCGAAAACCTTGGCCATGACTGCTTTCAGCTCAACGTGTGCTTTGGTTTCAAGGATGATCGCGACATCCCTGCCACGCTTGAGCTATGCAAGGATCAGGG
>JAEZVM010000129.1 GCA_023420795.1 Pseudomonadota bacterium | reverse complement strand
CCTCGCCCTCGTCGTTGAACAGGCGGATCACTTCGTTGAGCGCGCCATCATAGATCGGCTCTGAAACATACAGATGTCCGCCCGGGCGCAGCACCCGTGCAATCTCGGCAAGCGCCTGCGCCATGCTATCCAGCGGTACGTGATGCAGTGACTTCAGCATCAACGCGAGATCGAAGCTGCGGTCGGGCAGAGGGATCGATTCGGCGCCGGCAGCGATGAAGCTCAGTGCCTCCTGCGGATTCGCGAGGTTCTTCGCATGCTGCCGCATGTCGGTCTCCAGCCCCGTCATGCGGCAACCCGGATAGCGCTGCAACAGCGTGCGCGCCATGCGGGCGCTGCCGCAGCCGAGCTCGATGATGCTGAGTCCCTCCAGCGGCACCAGTTCGTCCAGCACGGCCAGTTCGTCATCAAACAATGGCATCTCAGCGACAGACATGGTCAGCATGGCTTTCATGGAAACTCAGGAATGTGTGAATGAACGGGGTGATGCCGCCCAAAGGACAAGAAGAGCTGAGAATTTCTCTGCGGTTTGCGGACATCGCCCACCCCCGCATGCGGGGAATGGGCGGCCGCTCCCAGGGAGGTAGGCACACATAGTAACGGGTCATTCCGCATCTGTATGTGACCTGGGTTACCCAAACCTGCGGCCGCTACTGCTCTCCGTGGCACTGCATGGCAGCGTGTCATGCCAGCCGACACTGCCATGCCCGCAACTGGCAGCGCAAAAGTCCTATGAAAAAACTCAACTTTTTATTAAGTCTTTGTTTTTGTTAGATAAAGAATAAATGGCATGCTTCCTGCAATGCATTGCCCAAAAGAAAAACCAAGGAGGAGAAAATGCCACACATACGGCAACTCATTATCTGGATCGGCATGCTCGGCACGCTGTTGTCATTTCAGGCTGCCGCCGCCATTCCACCCGCGAGCGCTGCCGCGCCTCGTTCCACCACCGACCACAGCAAGCTGGAAGCACTGAAAGGTCCGTTCAAGACGGGCCCGGAAGTGACCAAGGCCTGCCTCACCTGCCACAACAAGGCCGGCCATCAGGTGATGGACAGCATCCACTGGAAATGGGAAGCGGTCAGCCCGACCACCGGCAAAACGCTCGGCAAGCAGCACGCGGCAAACAACTTCTGCGGCTCCATCATTTCCAATGAAACCCGCTGCACCAGCTGTCACTCCGGCTACGGCTGGGTGGACAAGAGCTTCGATTTCAGCAAGCAGGAAAACGTCGATTGCCTCGCCTGCCACGACACCACCGGCAAATACAAGAAGGTCGCCACCGATGGTGGCCATCCGCTGTACGAACCGCGCGAAATGCCCAAGGGCAGCGGCAAGATCGTGCAGCCGCCGGATCTGGCAAAGATTGCCCAGCACGTGGGCAAGTCCGGCCGCGACAACTGCGGCGCCTGCCACTTCAACGGCGGCGGCGGCGATGCGGTCAAGCACGGCGACCTCGACTCGTCGCTGAAGAAGCCGTCGCGCGAACTCGACGTGCACATGGCGCCCGACGGCGCAAACATGGTGTGCGCCGACTGCCACACCTTCAACGCGCACCAGCCATCCGGCAGCCGCTATGCGGCGAACGCGAAGGATACGCACGGCCTCGATCTGCCGAAGGACGACCATAACCGCGCAAGCTGCGAGTCCTGCCACAGCGCCAAGCCGCACAAGCAGGACAAGCTCAACCTGCACACCAGCAAGCTCGCCTGCCAGACCTGCCACATCCCGGAATTCGCGCGCGGCGGCATCGCCACCAAGACATGGTGGGACTGGTCCACCGCTGGCAAGAAGGATGAAAACGGCAAGCCGATCTTCATCAAGGACGACCACGGCCACCTGACCTACTCGGCCGAAAAGGGCGACTTCAAGTACGGCGAAAACGTGCGCCCCACCTACAAGTGGTACAACGGCGTGGTGAAGCAGATCACGATCACCGACAAGATCGACGACACGAAGATCCTGGAGCTGAACGCGGTCGAGGGATCGGCAAAGGACCCGAAGGCGCGCATCTGGCCGTTCAAGGTCATGATGGGCAAGCAGCCCTACGACACGTTCAACAAGACGCTCGTGGTCAACCACGTCTATGGCAAGGACGACACCTCGTTCTGGGACAACTTCGACTACGAGAAATCGATCAGGGCCGGCATGGACTACGCCGGCTATCCATACAGCGGCAAGTTCGGCTTCATCGAAACGCGCATGAACTGGTTCATCACGCACATGGTCGCGCCGAAGGAAAAGACGGTGCGCTGCAATGAATGCCACACACGCTCGACCGACGGCCGCCTGGCGGAAATCACCGACATCTACCTGCCGGGCCGCGATCGCAACGGGCTGATCGACACGCTCGGCACCATCGCCGTCATCGGTGCAATCGGCGGCAGCCTCGCACACGGATTCTTCCGCATCCTCGCCCGCCGTCGTAAGGAGAACGAATAATGAACACGGAACGCATCTACATCTACATGCGCTACGAGCGCTTCTGGCACTGGTCGCAGGCGGCGCTGATCATCACAATGCTGCTGTCCGGCTTCGAGGTGCACGGCAGCTACACGCTGTTCGGCTTCCGCACGGCGGTCCAGGTGCATACCTGGGCCGCGTGGGCGCTGCTGACGCTGTGGGCCTTCACCATCTTCTGGCAGTTCACCACCGGCGAATGGCGGCAATACCTACCGACGCTGAAGAATGTCGCGGCAATGGTGAATTACTACGTCGTCGGGATTTTCAAGGATGCGCCGCATCCGTTCCGCAAGACCGCAGTGCAGAAGCACAATCCGCTGCAGCGCCTGGCCTACCTCGCGCTGCTGGCCTTCATCTCGCCGCTGATCTGGGTCTCCGGATTGCTGTACCTGTTCTACGGCGACTGGGCCGCGCTCGGCATCGGCCGCTACCTGTCGCTGGAATTCGTCGCCGTCGCGCACACCGCCGGTGCCTTCCTGATGGCTGCATTCCTGTTCGGCCACGTCTATCTGACGACCACCGGGCATACCGTCTTCGCGCACATCAAGGCAATGATCACCGGCTGGGAGGAAGTGGAGAAGCACTAACGCTACTGCGTCAATAAGTTAGTCCTGTCATCCCGAGCACAACGAGGGATCTCAAACCGCAGCAGATGTATGGAGAGCCGAGATCCCTCGCTGCGCTCGGGATGACAGGGATATCATGAGGCAGTCGTGCTGACAGGCCGTTGAAGGACCTCAGTCCAGCGCTCAGCGGATCAGAACCACCTTCTGGTACAGCCCGCCGAAACAGGTTTCCTTCGTGATGCCGGACAGCCGGATGTCTTGCGGCAGATAGGTCTCGATCGCGTTTTTCCACAGGTCGTCCGCATACGGCTCCAGCCGCCTGAGAAGCGAGCGCAGCGGGTGGCGCAGCGGATTCCAGTTGTCGGGCCCGTGATAATCGATGATGACGATCTTCCCGCCCGGCTTCACCACCCTGCATGCCTCGGCCAAGGTGCGGCGACGCACATTCTCCGGCTGCTCGTGCAGCAGAAAGAAGAGCAGCACATTCTCATAGCTGCCGTCGGCAAAGCCGAGCGATGCCGAGTCGCGCTGGAACAGGGACACGCGGGGATCGCGCGGCAGCTTGCGCCTGAGGTTTTCCAGCTGGACCGGCAGCACATCGATCACATCCAGCCTGCCGTTCTCGCTGATCCGCTCCAGCAGCCGCGGCGTCAGATTGCCGTAGGCACAGGCGACCTGCAGCGTGCGTCCTGAAATCTCTGGGCCAAGCTCCGTCAGGGCCGCATTGCGCAGCGCCGAATAGTTACCAAAAAGGATCAGATTGACGAGCCATTCGCGCTCGAAGACGCGCACCGCGTTCGGATGCACATATGCCCACCAATAGACTTTCTGCAGGTAGGCAGGGACATTCACATTGGCTGAA
>JAEZVM010000110.1 GCA_023420795.1 Pseudomonadota bacterium | reverse complement strand
TCGAAGCTGTGGCAGTTGCGGCACTCGCGTGAGTCGGCTGCTTTCATGCGAGCCCATTCCCGGGTGGCCAGTGTCAGCCGTTTTGCCTCGAACTTCTCCTGAGTATCGATGGTGCCGGTGATCTTGCCGAGCACTTCGCGGCTGGCCTGGATCTTGCGCATCATCTTGTGCGTCCAATCCTTCGGCACGTGGCAGTCGGAGCAGACTGCGCGCACGCCGGTGCGGTTGGAATAGTGAATGGTTTGCTTGTATTCCTGGTACACGGTGTTCTTCATTTCATGGCAGCCAATGCAGAATTCCAGTTCATTGGTTGCTTCCATGCCGGTGTTGAACCCGCCCCAGAACAGGATGCCGCTGATGAAGCCGACTCCCAGCAGGGTCAAGATGGAGTAACGGACGCTCGGCCTGCGCAGCCTGGCCAACCAACCTTTGGATGCATTTTGTGTGTCTGACATGATGTTCTCTGACTACCGTTGTACTGTGTTTTGTTCCGGACTGCCAGCGCGTCAGCGGCTATTGGATCGCGACGCTGCCGTATCAGTACGGCCTGTATTTCGATTACCTGAAAAACCCGGGGAGGGTTAGCTCCCCGGGAGTTCTTCCTACATCAATAGATGTCGTGCTGCGTGTTCAAGATGTTGAACTTGCCGGTCGGCGTGATCAGCTTCGGATCCTTGATGACATGCTTCAGCTTGCGTGTCTTGTCATCGATGATCACGATCGCGGACGGCTCGGTCTTGCCAGCCCACAGCGAGAACCAGACTTCATCGCCCTTCTCGTTGTACTCGGCATGCACCGTGCGCTTGATCGCCTTGCTTTCCGGCAGATTGGCCATCTTGGCGATGTTGATGACTTCAGGTCCCTTTGCCAGGTTGTTGATGTCATACACCGTTACCGACTCAGCCAGTTCGCGTTCCGGGTTCAGCGGAGCGTCGGCCCACAGGTTCTTGGACTTCGGATGGGTCTTCACGAACAGCGAACCGCCGCCGTGATTCTTCAGTTCCTCGACCACTTTCCATGCGTTCTTCGGATGCTTCACCGGATCGGTACCGATCAGGGAAATCACGTCAGCGCCGAGGTGGGAAGTTGCCCATACCGGACCAAACTTCGGGTGAACGAAGTTCGCACCGCGACCCGGGTGCGGCTTGGCCTTGGTATCAACCAGGGCTGCCAGCTTACCGAGCTTGGTATCGACGACTGCTACCTTGTTGGAGGCGTTTGCAGCCACCAGGAAGTAGCGCTTGGTCGAATCCCAGCCGCCGTCATGCAGGAACTTGGCGGACTCGATGGTCGTTTCCTTCAGGTTCTGGACGTCGGAGTAGTCCACCAGCTTGATCATGCCGGTTTCCTTGACGTTCACAACCCATTCCGGCTTGTGCGGAGTCGCAACGATGGATGCGACGCGCGGTTCCGGATGGTATTCGCCGTCATGGGTTTGACCACGGGTCGATACGATCTTCAACGGCTTGAGCGTGTCACCTTCGGTGATCACGTACTGCGGCGGCCAGTAGGAACCGGCGATCGCGTACTTGTCTTCAAAGCCCTTGAACTTGGAGGTTTCAACCGAGCGTGCTTCGATACCGGTCTTGATGGTTGCGACGATGGTCGGCTTCTCGAACCACATGTCGATCAGGTCGAGCTTGCCGTCGCGGCCGATCACGTACACATAGCGGCCGGATGCGGACACGCGGGAGATGTGCACGGCGTAGCCGGTCTTGACGATACCCCAGATCTGCTTGGTGTCGCCGTCGATCAGAGCCACTTCACCGGAGTCGCGCAAAGTCACCGAGAACACGTTGTTCAGGTTGAGCTTGTTCATCTGCTTCTTCGGACGGTCTTCCGGCTTGATGTGCAGCTTCCAGCTGTCCATCATGGCCTTCATGCCGAACTCTGGCGGTGCATCCGGGGTTTCCTGGATGTAGGTTGCCATCATCGAGATTTCCTCTTTGGTGAGGATATCGTCGAAGTTCACCATGCCGCCTTCAGTACCGTAGGCGATGATCTTTTCCAGACGTGCCTGGCCGAGCTTCTTGGAGTTTTCCGGTTCGAGATTCTTACCGGTTGCGCCTTTGCGCAGGATGCCGTGGCAGCCAGCGCAACGCTCGAAGTAGATCTTGCTGGCTGCTGCTTTTTGCTCAGCCGTCAGCGCCGATCCGCTGGATGCATAAGCTACCCCGATTGCCAATGGCAAGGTTGCCAGCATTCCCAGCAACGGGCGGGATATGGACTTCATGGAACTCATAAAACTACCTCCCTAACAAGGATGATTGACTACTACTGCGTAATAGAACTGCATTCACTTGATACTGCAAACACACTCAAATGACCTTTGTTCTTCGATGGCTCGTAGCGTGCGCTTCGACAACCTATATTTCCTTAACGCAAATCAATTTTTTTTGGACTGCCCAAGGATAGATTGACAGCCATCAGGAAATCCCAACAGAACATCTCAGCAGCGAGGAATACACGATGAGCAAACGACCAACAATTTTTCAGTCGTTTGATTCGAATGCGAATCAACAAAACACCGGCACCGTGTACCTTGTCGGCGCGGGTCCGGGGGACCCCGATTTGCTGACGGTGCGCGCGGCACGACTGCTGGCGCAGGCAGAGGTCGTCGTCTATGACCATCTGGTAGGCGACGGCATTCTCGATCTGGTGAGTACCGCTGCGGAACGCATCTATGTGGGCAAGCAGAAGAGCATGCATACCGTGCCGCAGGATGGCATCAATGCGCTGCTGGTTCGTCTCGCGAAGCAAGGGAAGCAGGTGGTGCGCCTGAAGGGCGGCGATCCGTTCATCTTCGGCCGCGGTGGCGAGGAAGTGGAAGTGCTGGCCGCCGAGGGAATCCGGTTTGAAGTCGTGCCCGGCATTACTGCAGCCAGCGGCATCTCAAGCTACGCCGGCATTCCGCTGACGCATCGCGATTACGCGCAATCCTGCGTCTTCACCACCGGTCATCTGAAAGATGACACCCTGAATCTCGACTGGGAAAACCTTGCGCATCCGCGCCAGACCGTGGTGATCTACATGGGGCTGGGAGCGCTGCCGGAGATCTGCCGCCAGCTCATCGCACATGGCCGGGAGGCCAGCATACCGGTTGCGGTGATCGAGCGCGGCACCACGCGCGCGCAGCGGGTGGTTACCGGCACGCTTGCCACCATCTCCGATCTGGTCGCCGCGGTTGGCTACAAGTCGCCATGCCTGATCATCGTTGGTGAAGTGGTTGCATTGCATGCAACACTGAAGTGGTTTCCGGCGGAATCGGTAGCCCGGGTAAAAGACGCCGCAACCGTATAAATTTCCCGTATTGGAAAAGCCTCCGGCTGATCGCCGGAGGCTTTGTTTTTTCTTAGCCGCTACGATCGCACGGTTGCACAAGTATTGATGCAATCTTTTTGACAACCGGCAGTCAGAGCAAAAATATCCGGCTGCATCTTTGCTTTCTTGTCTGATTTGCCATGAAGCAGGTGAATGAACGGCGCTTTATGGCACGCGTATAATGAAAGGTTGTTTGCCAGACGTAGCGCAAAAACAAGGCTGCAAGCTTCCTGTTGCAATGCGCTTAACATTCGGCCTCACGCAAGGCTATCCATATTGAACATGTCAGAAACGCTGTTAGCATCCACCCAATCCGCTGCGCCGGCGATCCGCTTTGAGGATTTCGGACTTTCCGCCGATATCCTGCGCGCACTTGCCGACCAGGGGTACGTACATCCGACGCCGATCCAGGCGGAGGCGATCCCTATTGTGTTGCAAGGCCGCGACGTGATGGGTGCCGCGCAGACGGGCACCGGCAAGACCGCCGGTTTTTCCTTGCCGATCATTCAACTCCTGCTCGCGCATGCGAACACCAGCGCATCGCCCGCGCGCCATCCGGTGCGGGCGCTGATCCTGACCCCGACGCGCGAGCTGGCCGATCAGGTGGCTGACAATGTGAAAGCCTATTCGCGCCACACGCCGTTGCGTTCCACCGTCGTTTTCGGCGGCATGGACATGACGCCGCAGACTGCTGCCCTGCGCGCCGGTGTCGAAATCCTGATCGCCACGCCGGGCCGCCTGCTCGACCATGTGCAGCAAAAGACGTTGAACCTGTCGCAGACACAAATCCTCGTGATGGATGAGGCGGATCGCATGCTCGACATGGGCTTCTTGCCCGACTTGCAGCGCATCATCAATCTGCTGCCGAAACAGCGGCAGAACCTGATGTTCTCTGCGACCTTCTCGCCGGAGATCAAAAAGCTGGCGAACAGCTTCCTGAAGAATCCGGTAACGATTGAGGTCGCGCGCAGCAACGCGACTGCCGACAAGGTCACACAGGTGCTGTACAAGGTCGAGGAAGAAGCCAAGCGCGACGCAGTGGTGCACATCATCCGCGAGCGTGCGCTGAAGCAGGTAATCGTTTTTTCCAACACCAAGATCGGCGCATCGCGCCTGGCGCGCCACCTGGAGAAGGAAGGCGTCAAGGCTTCCGCGATCCACGGCGACAAGACACAGACCGAGCGCATGGCTGCGCTCGACGCATTCAAGCAGGGCACGATCGAGGTGCTGGTGGCAACCGACGTCGCCGCTCGCGGCCTCGACATCGCGGAACTGCCGTGCGTGATCAACTTCGACCTGCCGTACAACGCGGAAGACTACGTGCATCGCATCGGCCGCACCGGCCGCGCCGGTGCATCGGGTGACGCGATTTCGCTGTACACCGACAAGGATGCGCGCCTGCTGGCGGACATCGAAAAACTGACCAAGCACACGATCTCGCGCCTTGAGCTCGCCGGCTTCGTGCCGTCGCGTTCCACCGATCGCCGTTCGCGTTACGAGGAGAGCGAAGACCGCAGCACCACGCGCGGTGCGCAGTACGGCCGCAGCGCCTATGCGCCGCGCAAGGAAAAGGTCGATCCCTGGTTCCTGAAGCCGTACGAGCCTGCAGCGCCGGCACCCCAGGCGAACGAGAGCGATGCGCCACGCAATGGATCGGCCAAGCCGCAGAAAGCCAAGGTTGCTGCGTTATTGGGCGGTATGCCGAAGCGCTGATCAGTCTTTCGCGAATCTCTCTGCCCAGGCGTCAATCGCCTGCTTCCAGAAGTCCTCCTCCGACAGCGCTTTCTGTATCGACAATTGCAGAAAGCGCGCCGCCGCAGTCAATTCATCGAGCGGCCGTGCCATGTCCAGTGCCTGTGCACCGGTCTGCTTCGACAGCTTTTCTCCTTCTGCGTTGGTTACTAGCGGCACATGCAGGTAGCGCGGTGTAGGCACGCCGAGCAAACGTTGCAGATAAATCTGGCGCGGCGTCGAATCGAGCAGATCGGCGCCGCGCACTACATGCGTGACGTCCTGGTCTGCGTCATCGACCACGACGGCCAGTTGATATGCCCAGAAACCATCGGCGCGCTTCAGCACGAAATCGCCGGCCTCGGCCGCAAGGTTCTGTGTGACGGTTCCCATCCAGCGGTCCTCGAAACTGATTCGTGCGCTCGCATGTTCCGGCACGCGCAGCCGCCAGGCCCGTGCGCTCTTGCCGGGGGCAAGCCCCATGCGGCAAGTACCGGGATAAACCGCCGCGCCGTCGCTGGCGATGCCGATGCGCGAGTCGGCAATTTCGCGGCGCGTACAGCCGCAAGCATAAGCATGTGTGCCGAGGCGCGCGAATGCCGCCTCGTACAAGTCCTTGCGTCGGCTCTGCCACACCACTTCGCCATCCCATTGCATGCCGAAGGCGCGCAGACATTCCAGGATGGATTCCGCCGCACCGGGCACCGTGCGCGCCTCGTCAACATCTTCGATGCGCACCAGCCACTGGCCGCCATGGGCTTTCGCATCCAGATAACTTGCCAGTGCCGCCACCAGCGATCCCTTGTGCAGCGGGCCGGTCGGGGATGGGGCGAAGCGGCCGATGTAGGTGCTCATACTCATTCGCATTCGGCTCGTGTCGCCTTCCTGCAATGCGGGCAGGATTTGCCGGGAATGTAGTACGGCGACGCCTGCTCCTGCGGCGTCACCACCGCGCGGCAGGCAAAGCACTGCCTGACGTCGGTTGCCTTCAGTTGCGAATCGAGCGCGGTGCGATGATCGAACACGAAGCAGGCGCCGCTGTAATGCGCGCTGCCGACCTCCTCGAAGTATTTCAGGATGCCGCCGTCGAGTTGGTACAC
>JAEZVM010000061.1 GCA_023420795.1 Pseudomonadota bacterium | reverse complement strand
TTCAAAATGCCGGCCCGCTGGAGCCGGGAAGCGATACTTCCTGCGCGCTTGACGGCATGATTCTCAAAGATTATCCGGGGCCCAAGGCACAGATTCATTACGCCGAAGGTGCGCCTGAATTCTTCTGCGATCTGATGGAACTGTTTGCGACCGTGCTCGCGCCGGAACAGAAACGCAAGGTTGCCGGAGTGTATGTGCAGGATATGGGTAGAACGGCGTGGGAAAATCCGGAAGGAAGCTGGATCGATGCCAAGACCGCCATATATGTCGTGGGCAGCAAGAAGCTCGGCTCTATGGGGCCGACTTTCGGCTCCTTTGCCAACATGCAGGATGCGGAAGCATTCATGAGCAAGGAAGGCGGAAAGATTGTGCGATTCGACGAGGTTAATGCCGACATGGTGAACCTGAATACCGGCGCCGCACACGACAACTCGATGCACTGAGGAGAGCTGAATGGATCAGAACATAAACGATAACGCGGCGATTGAAGACGATCCGGAAGGACTACAGAAGATCTTTGCCAAGACCAACTATGCCCTGCGCGAATCGCGCAAAGCCGTTCTCAAACAATACGATGTTGCGGACGAGGCAGCCTTGCTGGACCAAATTAAGGCTGGGCAGGTAGATGAGCATCCGGCTTATGATCATTATCTGGGCGCGCTGATCATGGAGCAGACGCGTCTGTATATTCGTAGTGATCTACTGGCACAGTTTGGTGGCAAGTCCAGCGCCGAAGCACCCGTCAGCGTACACTTGATGCTGAAGGATAAGCTGGAAGTGCACTATGGCGAACGTCTGTCGGAGCCGGTACGCATGGCGCAGGATGCGCTGATCCTATCCTTCGATAGCGGACTGCTGATGGAAGTACGTTATTACAGCCCTGATGAGTACATGATTAGCTGGAGCTGGGGCGAAGCCGAGTTGCGCATCGATACAGCGCCTGTCCATCCGGAATGTAAGACATTCCCACACCACTTGCATGGTGATAATGGCATTGTCAGTGCTGATTCTGTTACCCTTCCGGGCACGGATTGCTGGACCAACTTTTCTCGGTTGCTGGACATCCTGCTGGTCAACCCGTTGCTCGATACGGCATCGCCGGAGCAGTAAGAGGTGAGGACCTGAACCCCATTGTTAAATCAGAAGGAGATACAAGAATGAAGGCTCTGAAAGTATTGCCGTTCGTAATCGCTGCTGCACTGGCTGCTTGCGGCGAGAAGAGCGCGCCCCCGGCCGAAGCACCTGCTGCTTCCGCACCGGCTCCTGCGGCGGAAGCACCGGCTGCTGCTCCGGCACCGGCTCCCGCAGCGGAAGCGCCTGCCGCACCGGCCGCCGAAGCACCTGCAGCCGCTCCTGCAGCGCCGGCCGCATCGGCGCCTGCCGCTGGCGGTGGCGATCTCGCCAAGGGTGAACAGGTATACAACGCGACCTGCGCCGCCTGCCACGCCACTGGCGTCATGGGCGCACCAAAGCTGGGTGATAAGGCTGCATGGGAACCGCGTGTTGCCAAGGGCAAGGACTCTGTCTATAACAACGCACTCAACGGCCTCAAGCTGATGCCGCCCAAGGGTGGCAATGCCAGCCTGAAGGATGAGGAAGTGAAGGCAGCAGTCGATTTCATGCTCAGCAAGAACTAATATTCTTGGCGGGAGAGCGTCGTTCGATGCGGCGTTCTCCGTTTTCAATAATCCCGTTCTCCCGATCGCGTTCAGCGATATTCGATTCCCATCCATTCCGTTATTGCCAGGCCGCAGCTGAACGCACTCCACGACAGTCCCATGCGTCAAGCTCGTCACATTCCCTTCCGGTATTTCTTTCCTGTTGCATTGCTGTTGTTCCTGCTCGGAGGATGCGAGCGCAATGAATCCATTCATCGCACGCAGGGCCATGTATTCGGCACACGGGTCGAAGTCAGCATCTATGGCGAATCACAGGAACGCGCAGACAAATTGAGCGCGAAAGTGCTCAATGAATTCGACCGTCTGCATCACAAATTCCATGCATGGCAGCCGAGCGCGCTGACCGCGCTGAACGATGCGATCGCGCGCGGCGAGCCGTACGAAGGGGATGCGGAAATGGTCGATATCCTGAAGGCCGCGACCATGCTGGCGGAGCGCTCGGACAATCTGTTCAATCCGGCGATCGGTCGCCTGATTCGCCTGTGGGGCTTCCAGAGCAGCGATATCAGGCCGCAGGAGCCAGACGAGGCCGAGATCCGGCGCCTGGTTGAAGCCAACCCGCGCATGACCGATCTGCGCTTTGATGGCACCACGATTTCAAGTACCAACAGGACGGTGATGCTGGATCTGGGCGGCTATGCGAAAGGCTATGCGCTGGACCGTGCCGCAAAAATCCTGCGCGATGAGGGAGTGAAGGCAGCGCTCATCAATGTCGGCGGCAACATGCTGGCAATAGGCAGGCCTGGCAACCGGTCCTGGACGGTCGGCATTCAGGATCCGCGCGGGGAGGGCTCGATCGCTGCGGTGGAGTTACAGGACAATGAAGCGATCGGTACCAGCGGCGACTACCAGCGTTATTTCATGAAAGACGGCAAGCGCCGTCCGCACATCATCGATCCTCGCACCGGCGAAACGACCGATCTGGTTGCGTCGGTCACCATCGTCGTTTCCGGCGGCGAGAATGTCGGCACGCGTTCCGACGGCCATTCCAAGCCGCTGTTCGTCGCCGGTCCGGCGCACTGGCGGGAAATGGCCGAACGCCTCGGCCTGAAGGAAGTGATGCTGATTGATTCGAACCGGAATGTGGAGATGACGCCGGCGATGCGAGAACGGCTGGCATCGCGCCAGGCTACGCGATAGCTTCGCCAGCCGGCTCCTTTAACCGTTACGCAGCGTGAAGTTCGGGAACAGCCCGGAGACGCGGTTTGCCAGGGAATCGCTCAGCATTCCCGCACCGGACAACGCTTTCAGATCCTTGTTCTTGCAGCCCTGCGCGCGGAAGCTCTGCAGCGCATAATTCTGCACACCCATGCCCGCCAGCGTCTGCGCCAGTTCGGTCACATCATCCTCCGATAACAGGGCTTGATGCACTGTGGTGCGGAACTCATGCGGCACGCCGGAAGCCAATACTGCTTCAGCGCAGGCACGTGCGGACTGGCCGCTGTCCATCACGCCGGTGACCCGTTCGTAGCGGTCGAATGGCGCCTTGATATCCAGCGCAACCCAGTCGATCATGGGCAGGATTTCCTTCAACTGTTTCGGGTAGATGCCTCCGGTATGCAGGCCCACGTCGAAACCCAGCCTGCGCACATCGTCGATTGCATCGGGCAGCGCCGGGTCCAGCGTCGGCTCGCCGCCGCTGAACACGACAGCATCGATCAGGCCAACACGCTTCTTGAGCAGGCCGAGCACGCGTGACCATTGCAAGGGACTTTGCTTCAAGCGAAGCTGCAGATGCGGGTTATGGCAGTAACCGCACTGCCATGCGCAACCCTGCACGAAAACTACCGCGGCAAGCTTCCCAGGGTAGTCATTTTCGGTGAGCGGCGTGATGCCGCCCACCTTCAGCGAGCGATGATTCGTTTCAGCCGCCACGCTGCGCGGGCTGCTCGCTAAAGTACTTACACTCATGGAGTTCTCCTTTTCCGCAATATTAAACGAGGAGAGCGGCCGGAGATAGTCCATTACAGCCCATTGCAACCCATTAAATCGTGCGTTGCGTGATTGCGGTGTGCGCATGCAAATACCGCCAGCAAAATGCCGGCGGTATTGAAGGGACTGACTTGGGTGTCGGGAGTCCAGGCTCTATTGACTTGTAGTTCCGGTTGACGGCGTGGTCGTCGATGGGGTGGAAGTCGTTCCGCTGGAAGTGCCCGAACCGGAAGGGCTGGTAGTGGTCGAGCCGGAACCCGACGTGCTGCTGCCCGATGTGTCGGAAGGTGTGCCCGTTGTCGAGCTTCCCATGCCGGATGTGCCGGAAGTGCTGCTTCCGGATGTGCCTGGCGCGGAGCTTCCCCAAGTGGATGTGTCCGCACCTGTGCTGCCGGACGTGGAGTCCGTTGTACCGGAAGCGCCCGGCGTGGAGCCGCTCGTTCCGGAGGTGCCGGATGTTCCGGAAGTGGATCCGCTTGTCCCGGATGTATCTGTTCCGGAGGTGGACCCGCTCGTGCCAGATGTGTCCGTTCCCGAAGTGCCGGAAGTAGAGCTGTCTGTCCCGGGTGTGGATGATGGCGTTGTGGTGCCGGTTGCCGAGCCGCCCGATGAATCTCTTGTGCCGCCATAGCTAGGTGGTGGTACGCTCAGGCTCGAGCTTCCGGTGCTGGAATCCGAGCCCGGGGAGGAACCGGATGTGCCTGTTGTGCTGTCGGTAGTGCCGCTTCCGCTGGTGGACGAGCTTCCCGACGTCTCTCCAGTCGTGGTTGCGCTGGAACTGCTTCCCGGAGTCGTCATCGTGTCGGACGCGCCGCTGCTACCGCTGCTCATACCGGAAGAGCTGGAACCGGAAGAGCTATCAGTTGCGGGTTCCTCTGTCGTTGTCGTGGTAGTGGTTACGGAACTGCTGTCCGACGAAGCGCCGGAGGAGCCTGATGATGGTGCTTCCGTTGCTGTGGGATCTTTCGTTGTCGTTGTGGTGGTCGTGGTTTGTCCGAATGATGCGGTCGCCGTGCCGAACAGCGATAGGAAGATGGCTATTGGTAACTTCTTCATGCTCGCTCCTTGAAATTGATGAATGAGTTCTTCAGAAACTGCCGAAGTAAGTTTTAGACATGAATTTGTTAGCAGGTTCTCACTTTTTCAGACACGAAAGGGAGGGCAGAAATTTCTCGATGTAGTCTGAAGAAGAAGAGTGTGCTTTCAAAGAGGGAACTAATTTTGTATTTCTTAATTCATGTTAAGAGCGTGAGTTGACCCTTTGCATTGGCGGGCTTACGATTTTCTGGCGTGCCCCCGTGTATGTTTTTGTATCTGTTCGTCGAGCCTAAAGGCACGGGGAGAGTCTGCCAACATGATGAATTCGTCACAGTCCTCAACAGCAACCACATTAAGCGACCGATTCGGTCGATCTATCGATTATCTCCGTCTGTCGGTAACCGATCGTTGCGATCTGCGCTGCACGTATTGCATGCCGAAAGGTTTCAAGGGATTCGAGGAACCGAAACACTGGCTGACCTTCGATGAAATCGAGCGACTGCTTGCAGTGTTCGCGCGGCTGGGCACATCGCGCGTGCGGCTGACAGGCGGAGAGCCGCTACTGCGGCGCAACCTGCCGGAGCTTGCTGGCCGGATCGCGCGCCTGCCCGGTATCCGTGATCTTTCGCTTTCCACCAATGCGACGCAACTGGGTCGGCATGCAGAAGCGCTGAAGGTGGCCGGTGTTTCGCGCATCAATGTGAGCCTCGATTCGCTCGACCGTGAATGCATGGAAAGAATTACCGGACGCGACAGCCTGCCACAGATCCTGGATGGAATCATGGCTGGCAAGGCCGCCGGTTTTCATCCGATCAAGATCAACATGGTGGCAATGCGTGGCGTGAATGAAGGCGAGATCGATGCAATGACGGAATTCTGCATCGAGCACGGTTTTATTCTTCGGCTGATCGAGACCATGCCAATGGGTGCGACCGGGCGCGATACATCGTTCCTCGAACTTGGCCCGATTCAGTCTCGCCTGCAGGAGAAATTCCGATTGCAGCCACAGGCGGTCGAGCTGGGCGGCGGGCCGGCACGATATCTGGCAACCGCGGACGGGCGTGCGAGCGTCGGTTTCATCACGCCGATGTCGCAGCATTTCTGCGTGACTTGCAACCGGGTTCGGCTGGCGGTCGATGGCACTCTGTATCTATGCCTCGGCCAGGAAGAAAAATTTGAGTTCCGCCCCTTGCTGCGCGGAGGTGCGAGCGATGCGGAACTTGAAGCGGCCATTCGTCAGGCAATCGAACTCAAGCCGCAGAAGCACGAATTCCGCGAGCGTCCCGGAAAAATTGTCCGGTTCATGGCGCAGACGGGCGGATAGCGCGGCACGTGCAGCAGAAGAGTGCCTGGAATGGTGAAACAGTTGTCGCATGAGCGACGTCGAGTGGCATGAGGATTTTTGAGGAACAAAGAAGAATGAACTCGACGCGCAGGCCGATCAACGTCCTGCTGGTAGACGACCATGCCTTGTTTCGCAGCGGCATACGTTCGCTGTTGCAGCCGCACCCGGATCTCGCAGTGGTGGGCGAAGCTGCCGACGGAATCGAAGGGGCCTACCGTACCAGGCAACTGCAACCGGATGTTGTGCTGCTCGATCTGCAGATGCCGGGAATATCCAGTCTTGAAACGCTGCGGCTGCTCCTGGATTGTCCGAACGTTGCGGTGATTGTGCTGACCGATTCGAAAGAGCCGGAGGGCTTGACGGCTGCCCTGCGGGCCGGCGCACGCGGCTATCTGAGCAAGGATATTGATGCGGATTATCTGGCGCAGTCGATCCGACGAGCCGCATCGGGTGAAACGGTTCTGGCGGAGGCGATGTCTGCGAATCCGGAGAACTGCTTGCCGGATAGCGCACCGAAGAACTTATCGTTCTCCGATGCCGACCGGCTCACTCCTCGTGAAAGGGAAATCCTTGCCTGTCTTGCGCAAGGGGAGAGCAACAAGACCATTGCGCGCACACTCGACCTGGCTGAAAGCACGGTCAAGATTCACGTACAACATATTCTCAAGAAGCTGAACCTGTCCAGTCGTGTTCAGGCTGCCGTATTTGCTGTCGAGCACGGGATGGCAGGCATGCCCAGCCGGCAAACTTAGCAGGCTGTTGAAGAACTACTGCGCAGTCCGCATCTCAATCTGCTCGCAACGTTTTTCAACAGCCAGTTAGGCTTGCACAAATGGAAACGGGCCGAAGCCGGCCCGCGAGAAGAACAAGAGATTGTTCCGGAACTTGTCAGCCGCAGCTGCCGCAGCAGCCGCCGCATGAGGCTTCCGACTTTGCTGCGTTGGCACCGTAGCCGGCCTTTGCCAGCACTGCCTGCATTTCCTGGAGGGCAGTCAATTGATCGTCGAACTGCACGATTGCGCGGCTTTGGGGATACGAGACGCTGACGTTGCTTACGCCTTCGATGGTCTTGAGCGCGCGCATGACTGCCTCGGTGCAGTCTTCGGATTTCATTCCGGTCACAGTCAGGATTTCGGTTTGCATGGTACTTCCTTTAGAGCTGATTGAAACAATGGAGAGATGAGTGCGGAAACAAGCAGGACGATCGCGTTGCCGCAGTTCGACGCTTCAGGCGATGCTAATCGAACGCAAGCCGGCAATTAAATGATCGAGATCAAGTTTTCGGGAATCCCGGCATGCGGTCTTGCATGTTTGGAAGCGTGCCTTCGATGGGTTGAAGAGGCTGAGGTATTGCTGGAAGCAGCCGCGCAGGTCTCGCCCGCACGGCTGGAAGGAGTGGAGCAGGGTCAGTGCGCCATCAGGACAGGCACGGTCATTGATTCCAGCACGGTGCGGGTTACGCCGCCGAGCAGGATTTCACGGAAGCGCGAGTGGCCGTAGCCGCCCATCACCAGCATGTCCGAACCGAGGTCGGCTGCGATCGACAGCAAGGCATTGCCGATGTCGATATCCGTCTTCTGACGTACCACATTGACCTTGATGCCGTGACGCGCGAGATACAGGCCAATGTCGGCACCGGGCTGCTCGCCATGCGTTTCGCCGCGAGAATCGGCGTTGAATACCACGACATCGACGTTTTCCGAGCGGCGCAGCAAGGGGATGGCTGCGGTTACGGCACGCGTGGCGCTGGTGCTTGCATCCCATGCGATGAGAACGCGCTTGGCAACGGTCTCGAAGTGGCCGGCGTACGGTACGATCAGAACCGGGCGGCCCGAGTTCATGATCACGAATTCGGGGAAATCGGGCAGCGTGGTCGATGACGGCTCATCCAGATCAGTCTGTCCGATCACCACCAGATCGCTGTAACGCGCCTGCAGGCTGATGCCGCCACCTGCTTCGTCATCGACCTGCCGCGCCTCATAGGAACGCACGCCCATCTTCTTTGCCGTCGCTTCGAACGTGGTCAGCGCATCCTTTGCATGCTTGCGCAGCTCGTCCAGATGGCTGTCCAGATGCGTGGCCATCCCGCCGCCTTCATAAATGAACTTCGACTGATAGATGTAGCGCGAGACGCCCGACGGCGCGGCGCCGACCAGATGCGCGTCTTCGATCATGGCGATTTTGGCTGCGAACCCGATGCGCTCGCTTGCATGCCTGTCGTTATCTACGTGGACGAGTATGGTCTTGTACGGCATTTAATACCCCTTTTTATGATTGGCTGAGCTTTTGTCAAAGCTAATTTTCGAAGGTCATTGGCTGAGAAAGCGGAGGATGCTTTCTGCGGCTATAGCGGTGTTAGCGTAGGGCCTTGCCGCAGTGCAGTCCAGAGAAATACGATAGCATCAAACAATAGTTTTGGCATTTTTGATTCAAGTCAAAATTTTTTGGAAGGCCACTTTTTACGGCCGGGCGCGAATGAGAATGTGATATTTACCTCGCTTCATTCGAGGGCGCCGCCGGAGTCGCGCCAGACAGGGCAATATGGCATTCACCAAACCGACCACAATACCTAGGGAGTCGCCTGCATGAGCATCAGAAACCTGAAGCATCTTTTCGAACCTGCTTCCGTTGCTCTCATCGGCGCCTCCTCCAGACCACAGAGCCTGGGCGCTACCGTGCTGCAGAATCTCCTGGCGGGAGGCTTCAGCGGTCCGATCATGCCGGTCAATCCGAAATACGAGAACTTGTCCGGACTGAAGGTCTATCCGTCTGTCTCCAGGCTGCCCAGCCCTCCTGATCTCGCGATCATCTGCACGCCACCGGCGACGGTGCCCGGCATCATCGGCGATCTGGGCAAGCTCGGCACCAAGGCGGCCATCGTGCTGACCGCAGGCCTCAGTGCAACCAGGGATATGCGCGGACGGAGTATCAGGGACCTGATGCTGGCAGCGGCCAAGCCGCATCTGTTGCGCATCCTTGGGCCGAACTGCGTCGGGCTTCTGGTGCCGGGAATCGGTCTCAATGCGAGCTTCGCCCATGCCGGTGCACTGCCGGGAAAGATCGCTTTCGTATCGCAGTCGGGCGCAATGGTGACGGGCGTGCTGGACTGGGCAAAATCGCGCGGCATCGGTTTTTCGAAATTCATTTCGCTCGGTGACAAGGCGGATGTCGATTTCGGTGATGTACTCGACTATCTGGCCAGCGATCCGGAAACCCGCGCAATCCTGCTCTACATGGAAGCAATCTCCGATGCGCGCAAGTTCATGTCCGCTGCACGCGCGGCAGCCCGCAGCAAACCAACGCTTGTCATCAAGGCGGGCCGGATGCCCGAGGGCGCCAAGGCGGCTGCTTCGCATACCGGTGCATTGACCGGCTCCGACGATGTTTATGACGCAGCGATCCGTCGCGCCGGCATGCTGCGGGTCTATACAACTCTGGATCTGTTCGACGCGGTCGAGACGCTTGCTCGGTCGCGGCCGGCCAAGGGCGACCGGCTGGCAATCATTACCAATGGCGGCGGTCCCGGTGTGATGGCGACCGACGCGCTGATCGGCAAGCAGGGTTGCCTTGCGAGCCTGTCGCCGCAAGCGTTACAGAAACTCGACAAGATCCTGCCAGCTGCCTGGTCGCGGGACAATCCGGTCGATATCGTCGGCGATGCTCCTGCCGGACGCTACGTCGGGGCCATGGAGGCCATGCTATCGGAGCCCGATGTGGATGCGATCCTGCTCATTCACGCGCCCACTGCGATCGTGTCCAGCACAGACATCGCTGCCGCCGTGGCGCCGGTGGCGAAAGCGGCGGCGCGCAATGTGTTCGCGTGCTGGATCGGCGGCGACTCCGTGGCGCAGGCTCGCAGCATCTTGTCGGATGCCGGTATCCCCAACTATGCCACGCCGGAAGAGGCGGCCCGCGGCTTCATGCAGACCGTGCAGTATCACCGTAACCAGAAGCTACTAATGGAGGTGCCGGCATCGGTTTCCGATGCCTTTGCCGAGGATCGCGCCGCCGTTCGGGCAATCGTGAAAGAGGTGCTCGCTGCAGGCAGAAGCGCGCTGTCGGAACCCGAAGCGAAGAAGGTGCTGGCAGCTTATGGGATACCGGTGGTGCCGACGCGAGCGGCCCGTACGGTTGAGGATGCGGTGCAATGCGCAAAAGAGATCGGCTTTCCCGTTGCGTTGAAGATACTGTCGCCCGATATCGTGCACAAGTCGGATATCGGCGGCGTCGTGCTCGATCTGGAGGACGCGGATTCGGTTGCCTCGGCGGCGACAGCGATGAACAGACGCCTGCATGAACTCAGGCCGGATGCCCGGCCGGGCGGCTTCTCGGTGCAATCGATGGTGCGCAAGGCCGAGGCGCACGAGCTGATTTTGGGCGTTGCCACCGATCCGGTGTTTGGTCCGGTGATTTTGTTCGGGCAGGGTGGTATCGCGGTGGAGGTCACCGCCGATCATGCCGTGGCGCTGCCACCACTTAACATGGCGCTGGCGCGAGACCTGATATCGCGCACGCGCATTTCGAAGCTGCTCGCCGGTTTTCGCCATCGTCCGGCGGCAAATCAGGACGCGATTTGCCACGCACTGATCCGGATTTCTCATCTGATCATCGATATCCCTGAGATCGTCGAACTCGACATCAATCCGTTGCTGGCCGATGCGTCGGGCGTGGTTGCGCTCGACGCACGCATCAGCGTCAGGAAGGCAGAGCAATCCGGCGTTGGCCGTCTGGCAATTCGTCCCTATCCGGAAGAGCTTGAAGCATGGATTGCCTGGCAGGGCGAGCCGATTCTGGTGCGGCCGATCAAGCCGGAGGACGGGCCTTGCTACACCGAGTTCTTCAATTCCCTCGACCCGGAGGATGTTCGCATGCGCATGTTTGTGCGCATGCGTGAATTGTCTAATGCGCAACTCGCACGCATGACCCAGATCGACTACAACCGAGAAATGGCGTTCATCGCCGTCAGAACTGGGGCGGACCGGATGCAGGAGATGCTGGGCGTGGCACGCGTCATCTTCGATCCGGACAATGTCAGCGCCGAGTTCGCGATCAGTGTGCGGTCCGATCTGAAGGGCAAGGGAATGGGGCGGCTTCTGATGAATACCATTATTCGTTACTGCCGGGAGCGGGGTACCCAGGAAATCCTGGGCGAGGCACTCAGCTACAACAAGCCATTGATCGGGATGGTGAAGTCGATGGGTTTCGAAACGCATCGCGCCCTCGATAACGATACGACTTTGCTGAAACTCGATTTGCGCCAACGCTAAGCGCTTGCCGGATTGGCATGCGCGTTTAATATTGCTTTCGCCGCGGATGCACTATAAGATTCATCCATAATGAATCTTTGAGGAATCGAGATGAGCCTACTCACCATCGAAGAACCGCAGGCACAGGAAAAGCAGACGCTGGCGCATCATCCCTTGTTTCGCCTCGGCTTCCGGCCTTTCTATCTGCTTGCGGCAGCATTCGCGGCCATCAGTGTGCCGCTGTGGATTGCCCGCTATTTCGGCATGGCGCAGGTGCTGACGCGCGTCGATCTGAACTGGCACATGCATGAGATGGTGTTCGGTTTCGCCATTGCGGTCATCATCGGCTTCCTGTTCACTGCAGGGCGCAACTGGACCGGGCTCTGGACGCCGCGTCGTGGACATCTTGCTGCGCTTGCCGCGCTCTGGATCGCCGGCCGCGTGGCGATGCTATGCGCTCCGGCATGGCTGGCGGCAGTGATCGATCTGCTGTTCATCCCGCTGGCCGCTTGGCCGCTCTATCGTGTGCTGCAACGTACGGGCAACAAGCGCAACCTGTTCCTGGTTGGCCTTCTCGGTTTGCTCACGACAGTAAATGTGCTGTTTCACGCCGCGGTGCTCGGTTGGTTGAGCATGTCTTCCGTCACGTCGATCCATGCGGCGATTCTCATTGTGGTGATGATCGAGTCCGTCATCGGCGGTCGCGTCATTCCCGGTTTTACCGCCAACGGGATTCCCGGTCTGAAGCCGGTTACCGATGCAAAGCGCGACCGCATCTGCCTCACCCTGACAGCTCTCGCCGCGCTCGCATGGATAGTCCACGCGCCTGCGCCACTGGCTACGGCGCTCGCCTTTGCAGCCGCATGCGCGCAGATCGTCCGGCTGGCGGGATGGAAGCCGCATCGCACCGTGAGCAATCCTCTGCTATGGATTCTGCATGTGTCGTATGCGTGGATACCCTTGGGTTTTCTTATGCTGGCGCTCGCGGCCATCAATGTGGTGTCGAGCAGCGCGGCGTTCCATGCACTGGCAGTCGGCTCCATGGCTGGCCTCATCATCGGCATGATCACACGCACTGCGCTAGGCCACACCGGGCGGCCGCTGAGTGCGGGCACCAGTGAGCTGATCATGTATCTGCTGATCCAGGCTGGTGTCATTGCGCGCCTGCTTGCCGCCGTTGAGGGGTTGGGATTGCGGTCGAGCATGCTGATCATCGCCGCAGTCTGCTGGTCCTGCGCCTTCCTGCTGTATGTGGCGGTATATGGGCCATATCTGGCGAGTGCGCGCATTGATGGTCGCGATGGCTGATCGCCTGACGAGATCCGATACTTCTTCGAAAGCCCCCTGAGACAGCGGTTGCGTCGTTGACGCAACCGCTGTCTCTCTTAAGGGCGATTGACAAAGCATCTGCTTTGCGCTACACGATTCAATCCCGACCTTTTTGACGTAGATCAAGGTGATTGTCTGCTTCGCATCTGTACACTCCCACACCAGTCAAAAAGCGCCCGCCCTGGGCGTTCGACAGCAGGAGTAAAAATAGATGGCAGTTCCCGCAAACGCAGTACCATCCCCGGCGGTCCAGTTCGATGCCGCGCTGATTCGCAAGCTGAGCCAGCAAGGTCCGCGCTACACCTCTTACCCAACCGCGGATCGCTTTACCGAAGACTTTCGGATGGGGGATTACCTGCAGGCGGTGAACAGCGTGCGTGCGATGGGAGCGCGCAATCCGCTGTCGATCTACGTCCACATCCCGTTCTGCGACAAGCTCTGCTACTACTGCGCCTGCAACAAGATCATCACCAAGAATCGCAGCAAGGCCGAGGTCTACCTGACCTACCTGAAGCGCGAGATCGACATGCAGGGCAAGCTGTTTGCCGAGATGAATCATGTCGAGCAGCTGCACTTCGGCGGTGGGACACCAACCTATATCAACGATGAGCAGATGGGCGATCTGCTGGCGCATCTGCGCAAATGGTTCCGCTTCGCCACCGACGAATCCGGCGAGTATTCGATCGAGATCGATCCGCGTACCGTCTCGCCGGAACGTGTCCATACGCTGCGGGCGCAGGGCTTCAATCGCATCAGCCTGGGCGTGCAGGATTTTGATGCCGAGGTGCAGAAGGCAGTCAACCGCATCCAGCCGGAAGAGCAGACGCTGGCCGTGATCAACGCCGCGCGCGAGGCCGGCTTCCGCTCGATCAGCATCGACCTGATCTACGGTCTGCCGAAGCAGAACCTGATCACGATGGGGCAGACGCTGACCAAGGTAATTGCAGCCAACCCGGACCGCATCTCGATCTACAACTATGCGCACATGCCGGCCTTGTTCAAGCCGCAGCGCCGCATCAATGAGGATGAGCTGCCGAGCGGCGAAACCAAGCTCGACATGCTGGCGCTGTGCATCAAGCGCCTGACGGATGCCGGCTATGTGTATATCGGCATGGACCATTTCGCCAAACCCAACGACGACCTTGCGGTGGCGCAGCGTCAGGGCCGGCTGCATCGCAACTTTCAGGGCTATTCCACGCATGCAGAAGCGGAGATGGTGTCCTGCGGCGTGTCGGCGATCAGCGCGGTCGGTTCCACCTATAGCCAGAATGAGAAGACGCTGGAGGCGTATTACGAGCGCATCGAGCAGGGTGAACTGCCGATCACGCGCGGAACCAAACTCAGCGTCGATGATCTATTGCGACGTATCATCATCCAGATGCTGATGTGCAATTTTGAATTGTCCATCCGTTCGCTGGAGCAGGCGCATCCGATCACTTTTGCCAACTATTTTGCGAAAGAGATCGAAAAACTGCGCGAGCTGGAAGCCGATGGACTGTTGACCCTCGATTCCGACTGGCTGACCGTGACGCCGAAAGGCCGTCTGCTGATCCGTAACATCTGCATGATATTCGACCGCTACCTGGGCATGAAGCGCGCGGTGAAGATGGAACGGATACCCTATTCAAAAACAATCTGACGAAATCGGCGATAATGTCGGCCGTTCTGCCGGCATGACGTCCTGCCGGCGTCAATGATAGTTATCGATAAGTGACCGATTTACACCTTCTTTCCGTTTTCATGATCGGCCTGCTGGGCGGTGTTCACTGCGTTGGCATGTGTGGCGGAATTGTAAGTGCGTTCTCGGTTACTCCAAACCGGCGGCCATTTCCGGTCGCTGTCACCAATGGTTCAGGCGCGGTGGCGCAACCTGCCGTGCTCGGCGATGCGATGCGGGTCGCCGCCTACAATACCGGTCGCATTGTCAGCTATGCAATCGCCGGTGCCATTGCAGGCGGTGTCGCCCAAGGCGCTCGCACTCTTTCTTTTGTCTCTTCGCTGCAGATCGGCGGATATTGGCTGGCCAATCTGATGCTGATCGCTCTCGGCCTGTATCTGATGGACGCATGGCGCGGCCTGGCCCGGCTGGAGGCTGTTGGTCATCTAGTATGGCGCCGCCTGCAGCCGCTGATGAAGCATCTGCTGCCGGTCGATAACCTTGCAAAGGCCTTTGCGCTCGGCGGCTTGTGGGGCTGGGTTCCTTGCGGCATGGTGTATAGCGTGCTGCTGACTGCCATGATGAGCGGCTCCGCGACATCCGGCGCGATGGTGATGCTGGCATTCGGCGCCGGCACCTTGCCGGTGCTTGTTTCCATGGGCATGCTGGGCTCGCGTCTGCAGATCTGGACGCGCAAGCGCTGGGTCCGCGTTGCCAGCGGTCTCATCATTCTTTCCTTTGGTTTGCTCGGGTTGGTACGCGCTGCCAACGGCCTGTCGCTTGGCTGGCTCGATGCGATCTGTGTAACGCCGGCCCCAGGAGGGCACTGATGAGCGCTTCCCTCGTCCAGGGCGGCGATACCGCCGCGTCATCCTGCTTCCATTGCGGCCTGCCGGTGCCGGCCGGTTCTCACTGGAACGTCAACATCGGCGGAGAGGCGCGCGAAATGTGTTGCCCCGGCTGCGAAGCGGTTGCGCAAGCCATCGTTGACAACGGTCTTTCCGACTACTACCAGAACCGGAACAGCTACTCGCCGACCGCCGATCAGGCCTCGCTTGTTCCTGCCGAATTGAAGCTGTATGACGCTCCGGAAGTGCTGGGGCAGTTCGTGAGCAATACTGACGAAAGCGCAGACAGTTGCGAAGCCGTTTTTTCGGTGGACGGCATTCGCTGTGCCGCATGCGTGTGGCTGATCGAACGACGCCTTGGAGCGGTGCAGGGAGTGCAGGCGCTCAATCTCAATGTAGCAACCGAACGGCTGCATGTTCGCTGGAACAAGGAGAATTGCAAGCCGAGCGACATCCTGAAAGCAGTGCGCGAAGTGGGTTACACCGCTTTCCCGTTCGACGCGGTAAGACACGGCGAGCAACTGCGTCGCGCGTCCAAAACGCTCTTCCGGCAGGTATTTGTCGCCGGCCTGTCGATGATGCAAGTAATGATGTACGCGGTGCCGGTCTATCTCGCTAGTGACGGCACGATGGACGCGGACATGGAAGGCCTGATGCGCTGGGCCAGTCTCCTGCTGACCCTCCCTGCAGTGTTCTATTCCGCAGTGCCGTTCTTCAAGGGAGCTTGGGCAAATCTGAAGAGCCGTGCGCTCGGCATGGATGTGCCGGTCGCGCTTGGCATCGCGGCAGCTTTCATCGGCAGCGTATATGCGACAGTCGCCAACACAGGCGACGTGTATTTCGACTCGGTGACTATGTTCATTTTCCTGCTGCTGTGCAGCCGTTACCTGGAGCTGGTTGCGCGGCGCAAGGCGGCATCCGCGTTGGAACGCTTGCAGCATGCAATGCCGGCGTCGGCGGCGCGCCTGCCGGGCTACCCGGCCGACCGCACGCCGGAGACGATTCCGGCGGCACAACTGACTGAGGGCGATATCGTACTGGTCAAGCCGGGCGAGGCAATTGCCGCCGACTGCGTGATCGTCGAAGGCAGCACTGCAATCGATCTGTCGCTGCTGACAGGGGAGAGCAGGCCGCAACCGAAGAACGTCGGCGATGCGCTGCCGGGTGGGGCGGTCAATGCAGTGCAGCCTATCGTGATCAAGGTCACCAAGCTGGCGCGCGACAGCACTCTGTCCACGCTGGTCAAACTGATCGAGCGTGCCGGACAGTCCAAGCCGCAACTTTCGCTCTGGGCCGACAAGGTCGCAGCATGGTTTGTTGGAGTGCTGCTGCTGTTTGCCGTGATTATCTTTTTTGCCTGGCAATGGGTCGATCCGTCTCGGGCATGGCCGATCGCAATTGCCGTGCTGGTGGTTTCCTGCCCCTGCGCGCTGTCGCTGGCGACCCCGAGTGCGTTGGCGGCGGCTACCGACCGACTGGTGCGCCAGGGGGTGCTGGTAGTGCAGCCGCATGTGCTGGAAACACTGCATCGCACCACGCATGTCATCTTCGACAAGACTGGAACGCTGACGCTCGGGCGGCCTGCATTGCGCCATATCGACACGTTTGGTACTGAATCGGATACCTGGTGTCTGCGAGCGGCGGCGGCGCTTGAGGCATCCAGTGCGCACCCGCTGGCAACAGCGCTGATCGAAGGGGCGCAACGGCAAAGTATCGACACCGCCAACCTGATTGCAACTGACATCGAGTCAGTAGCAGGTCAGGGCTTGAACGGCATGATCGACGGCAAGCGCTATCGACTCGGCTCAGCAGCTTTTGTGGCGGAAATCACCGGTTGCCCGCCACCTGCCTCAACGGACAGCGGGTTGACGCCGGTTTATCTCGGTTCGACTGGTCGCTGGCTGGCGCGTTTCGACTTTGCGGACGCGATTCGCCCGGATGCGAAACAGGTCGTCGAGCATTTTCTGACGCGTGGCAAGAATGTCATTCTGCTGAGCGGTGATCAGCAGGGCGTGACGCAGCGGGTCGCCCGCGAACTGGGTATTCCGGCCGCATACGGTGAATTCCTGCCGGATCAGAAGCTGGAATTCGTACAGCGTCTGCAGGCTAACGGCGCTGTGGTGGCGATGGTTGGTGACGGCATCAACGACGCAGCCGTGCTGCGCGCTGCCGATGTTTCATTTGCAATGAGCAACGGCGCGGCACTGGCGCAGACACATGCGGATACCGTACTGCTCTCGGAGCGGGTGGGTGCGGTTGCGGAGGCCAGCGAAGCGGCTTCGCAGACCATGGTGGTCATTAAGCAGAATCTCGGCTGGGCAACACTTTACAACGCGACGGCCATACCGGCGGCCGCGTTGGGCTGGCTAAATCCCTGGATGGCGGGCATCGGCATGTCGCTCAGTTCGGCGATTGTTGTGGTTAACGCATTGCGCTTGCGCAGGGTTCCACAGGTGGGCGAGGTAGCGCCCGGTGTCAGGCAGCAGGCCAGCGGTCAGACAATATAAGAGAGGCATTTCGTCATGGAAGCACTTTATCTACTGGTTCCAATGAGCGTGGTCGTCGTTTTTGTGGCGATATGGATATTTTTCCGCGCGTCCGACAGCGGCCAATTCGACGATATGGTCGGGCCGGCAATGCGAATTTTGCAGGATGATGATCGGATCGATAACAACACATCGACGTCTGCTAATTCATCGACGGACAATGAAGGAAAAGACTGATATATTCCCCCTTTTTTTAAATCAATAGCCCTATTGCTATCGGGGTTTGCTTGATTTGAGTCAATTTGATTCAAGTCAAAGTTTTTCAAGCCTTGAAATTTTAACCTCGGCCTCATTCGTGTTACTAACCCTGGGAGATCGTACGTGGATACATCACTGAACTACAACTACAAGGTCGTGAAGCAATTCGCGATCGCAACAGTAGTGTGGGGCGTGGTGGGTATGCTGGTCGGCGTTTTCATTGCCGCCCAGCTTGCCTGGCCCGCTCTTAACTTCGATATCGCTTGGCTAAGCTACGGTCGTCTGCGACCGTTGCATACCAACGCGGTTATCTTTGCCTTTGGTGGCTGCGCTCTGTTCGCCACTTCATACTACGTCGTCCAGCGTACCAGTCAGGTACGAATCTTCTCGGATGGTCTCGCTGCCTTCACTTTCTGGGGCTGGCAACTGGTTATCGTTGCTGCTGCTGTTTCTCTGCCGCTCGGTTATACCTCCGGTAAAGAATACGCCGAACTGGAATGGCCGATCGACATCCTGATCGCTCTGGTATGGGTGTCCTACGCCATCGTGTTCTTCGGCACGCTGGTCAAGCGTAAGGTCGCGCATATCTATGTGGCCAACTGGTTCTTCGGCGGCTTTATCCTCGCCGTCGCGCTGCTGCACATCTTCAATAGCATGGCAATGCCGGTCTCTGCGATGAAGTCCTACTCCGCCTACGCCGGCGTGCAGGACGCGATGGTGCAGTGGTGGTACGGCCACAATGCGGTGGGCTTCTTCCTGACCGCAGGCTTCCTCGGCATGATGTACTACTTCATCCCGAAGCAGGCCGACAAGCCGGTGTACTCCTACCGTCTTTCGATCGTGCACTTCTGGGCGCTGATCTTCACCTACATGTGGGCGGGTCCGCACCACCTGCACTACACCGCACTGCCTGACTGGACCCAGTCCGTCGGCATGGTGTTCTCCCTGATCCTGCTGGCACCGTCCTGGGGCGGCATGATCAACGGCATCATGACCCTGTCGGGCGCATGGAACAAGCTGCGCAACGACCCGATCCTGAAGTTCCTGATCGTGTCGCTGTCGTTCTACGGCATGTCCACCTTCGAAGGTCCGATGATGTCCATCAAGACCGTCAACGCGCTGTCGCACTACACCGACTGGACCGTCGGCCACGTGCACGCCGGTGCGCTGGGCTGGGTGGGCTTCATTACGATGGGCTCGATCTACTACCTGATCCCGCGTCTGTTCGGCAAGACCCAGATGCATAGCGTCCGCCTGATCGAAGTCCACTTCTGGGTTGCGACCATCGGCATCGTGCTGTACATCGCTGCAATGTGGATTGCCGGTGTGATGCAGGGCCTGATGTGGCGCGCAGTGAATGCTGACGGCACGCTGACCTATACCTTCGTCGAGTCGGTGAAGGCAACCTATCCGTATTATGTGATCCGCTTTACCGGTGGTCTGTTGTACCTCGCAGGCATGGTCCTGATGGCTTACAACACGCTCATGACGGTACGCGGCGGCAAGGCAGCTGACGCGCGCATTCCGTCGCTCGCGCCGACACACGCTTCACACGCTTGAATCAAGGAGCAGCAATGAAGAAATTTACTCATGCAATGATCGAAAAGAACCCCTGGCTGCTGATCGCCCTGATCGTGCTGGTGGTCAGCGTCGGCGGTCTGGTCGAGATCGTTCCGCTGTTCTTCCAGAAATCGACCACGGAACCGGTCGCCGGCCTGAAGCCGTATTCGGCGCTGCGCCTGGCCGGTCGCGACGTGTACATCCGCGAAGGTTGCTACAACTGCCATTCGCAGATGATCCGTCCGTTCCGCGCCGAGACCGAGCGCTATGGCCATTATTCCGTGGCGGCCGAATACGTCTATGACCGCCCGTTCCAGTGGGGTTCCAAGCGTACAGGCCCGGATCTGGCTCGCGTCGGCGGCCGCTACAGCGACGAATGGCATCGTACTCACCTGGACAATCCGCGTGACGTGGTGCCCGAGTCGAACATGCCCGGTTATCCGTGGCTGGCTAAGACCCAGGTTGATCCGCAATCGGTAGCACCGAAGATGCGCGCGCTGCAGAAACTCGGTCATCCGTACACGGAAGAGGAAATTGCTGCGGCTCCGAAAGAGTTGGAAGGCAAGACCGAGCAGGATGCGCTGGTCGCTTACCTGCAGGGTCTGGGTGTATTGATCAAAGCGAAGAGGTAATCATGGGTTTTGAAAACCTGATTATGGATGCGCGCAGCGTGATCACTGTACTGAGCTTCGTGAGCTTCATCGGCATCGTCTGGTGGGCGTACAGTGCGCGTCGTGGCGCAGACTTCGAAGCGGCAGCCAACCTGCCGTTCGCTGACGAAACCAATATCCAAGCTGCGGAGAAAAAACAACATGGCTGACTTTACAAGTAATTTTTGGAGCCTTTACGTCGCGGTGCTGACGCTCGTCGGCATTGCGGGCTGCGCGATCCTGCTGTGGGCGCAGTCGAAGGCCAAGGTGACCGTTTCCGGTGACGGCAAGGTGGAAGATAAAACCACCGGTCATACCTGGGATGAAGGTCTGGCGGAACTGAACAACCCCATGCCTCGCTGGTGGATGTGGATGTTCTATATCACCATCGTGTTCGGTCTGGTCTATCTGGTCCTGTATCCCGGCCTCGGCTCCTTTGCCGGCAAGCTCGGCTGGAAGTCGGTTGGCCAGTACGAGTCGGAACTGGCAAAGGCTGATCAGGAGTTCGGTCCGATCTTCGCCAAGTACCAGCAGCAGGATCTGAAGGCGGTTGCTCAGGACCCGCAGGCGCGCGCGATCGGCGAGCGCTTGTTCCTGACCTACTGCGCGCAGTGTCATGGCTCGGATGCCCGCGGCAACAAGGGCTTCCCGAACCTGACCGACGGCGACTGGCTGTATGGCGGCGACCCGGAAGTGATCAAGACCACGATCATGGCCGGTCGAAATGGTATGATGCCTCCGATGGGTGCAGCAGTCGGTTCCGACAAGGATGTGGAAAACATGGCGCACCACGTGCTGAGCTTGTCCGGTTCTGCTTCCGATCCGATCAAGGCAGCCTTCGGCAAGGAAAAGTTCGCTGCCTGCGCGGCGTGCCACGGCCCGGAAGGCAAAGGCAATCCGGCACTCGGCGCTCCGAACCTGACGGACAAGACCTGGCTGTATGGTGGCAGTGTCGACACCATCAAGGAAACCATCAACAAGGGCCGGACCAACACCATGCCGCCGTTCAAGGAGTTCCTGGGCGAGGCGAAGGTCCATTTGCTGGCTGCTTATGTATGGAGCCTGTCCAACGACCAGGCTGCAGTCGCGCAAAAGTGACGATGTAAAACGCATGGCGGCGTGAAAACGCCGCCATGTTTTTTTGGTGGATAAACTTTAATGAGTGAGCCAGCAGCAAAGGTTTCAGTAGTCAAGATGTACAAGGCGCGCGACGAAATCTACGCGCGTGAAATCAAGGGGTGGTACACAACCTGGCGCTGGATCTGCGTTTGGCTGACCCAGCTTGTTTTTTATGGGCTGCCATGGCTGTCATGGAATGACAGACAGGCTGTCTTGTTCGATCTCGGTGCCCGCAAGTTCTATATCTTTGGCATCGTGCTGTGGCCGCAGGATTTCATCTATCTTGCAGTGCTGCTGATTATCTGCGCCTACGCGCTGTTCCTCTTCACCGCGATTGCCGGCCGCCTCTGGTGCGGCTACTCCTGCCCGCAAACGGTCTATACCGAGATCTTCATGTGGATCGAGACGAAGATCGAAGGCAATCGCAGTGCCCGCATGCGGCTCGACAAGCAGCCGATGTCGGCCGAAAAATTCGCACGCAAGTTCGCCAAGCATTTCGTCTGGATTGCAGTCGCGCTCTGGACCGGTTTCACTTTCGTCGGCTACTTCACTCCGATCCACGAACTTCGCCAGTCGGTCATGACGCTCGGCCTCGGCCCGTGGGAGTGGTTCTGGATTCTGTTTTACGGTTTCGCCACCTACGGCAACGCCGGCTGGATGCGCGAACAGGTGTGCAAGTACATGTGCCCGTACGCACGCTTCCAGAGTTCGATGTTCGACAAGGACACGCTGACCGTCACCTATGACAAGGAACGCGGCGACCCACGTGGCGCGCGCAGCAAGTCGGGTGGAAAGCCGTCGTCGCTGGGTGACTGCATCGACTGTTCGATGTGCGTGCAGGTATGCCCGACGGGCATCGACATTCGCGACGGCTTGCAGTACGACTGCATCGGCTGCGGCGCCTGCATCGACGCATGCGATTCGGTGATGGACAAGATCAATTCCCCGCGCGGGCTGATCCGCTATTCGACCGACAATGCGATGCTCAACAAGCTGTCGAAGAAGCAGATCTGGCGACGCACGATGCGGCCGCGCGTGCTGATTTATTCTGCCATCCTTGTATTGATCGTCGCGGCATCGCTCGGATCGCTGCTGATGCGCACCCCGCTCAAGGTGGACGTGATTCGCGACCGCGGCGCAATGGGACGCGAGGTCGAAGACGGCATGATCGAAAATGTGTATCGCCTGCAGGTGATGAACACCGAAGAGCGTGCCCATCGTTACAAGATCACCGTTTCCGGCGTCGATACGATCGCGCTTGCATCACCGGATGTGGTCGAACTGCAGGGAACGGAGTCGCGCGCAGTGCCGGTTCGAGTGCGTGTCGCGCACGGCAAGGGCGAAAAGGGCTCGAACAAGATCGAGTTCGAACTGCAGTCGCTGGACGACGAGAGCGTGCAGGTAAGGGAAAAGGCGGTATTCATCGTGCCGCGCCGTTAATTCCGAACGCAGCCGTAAGTAAGCATCAATTGGAGATTGTCATGCAAACCAAGACATCCATTCCGCAGCACCCTGGTAGCGTAAAGCCGTGGTATATGCACCCTTGGCCCTGGCTGCTGATGCTCGGGCCGTTTATTGTGATCGTCGCCGGCATCCATACGACCTGGCTCGCGTTTTCACATCCGGATGCACTGGTGGTCGATGACTATTACAAGCAGGGCAAGGCGATCAATCAGAATCTGGAGCGCGATCGTACTGCCGCAGGCATGAAGCTTGATTTTGCTGTACGGTACGATGCGGCTGCCGGCAAGCTGATCGGAACGATTCATAGCCATGGCAAGCCGCAGACTGAGAAGCTGAATATTCAGCTGGTCCATTCAACGCTGCCCGAGAAAGACATCAAGCTGCAGGCGCAGCCTGATCAGGACGGCAATTTTTCTGCCGACTTGCCGATGCTGGACATGGCTCGCTGGCAGGTCCTTGTTGAAGGTGAAGGCCACGAATGGCGCCTGAATGGAGCCTGGGCTTGGCCGCAGCAGACGAGTCTCGATATTAGGGCCGAATGAGTCATCTTAATCTGCTGCCGCAGTGGCAAGCAGAAATCGTTGCGCCGTAATAATATAAGCAAGCAATTCCCGGAAATTCAGATACCGCTCCGGGTTCCGGGATTGCATGCTTGCAAGAAAATATTTGACAGCCCGTTTCGATGCCTTCTTAAGGCATTCGTTTAAAACCGAAAGGAGGGTAGGTTGATGGCGCGACTGATGATGGTCACTCTTTGGCCGTCTTTTTTGGTGGCGATAGTCGCGGAAGGTTTCTTTTTCTCGCTGTTCGACCCGACCGAGCTTTCATTGGTAGGCAGCTCTGGCGAGCTGACGCCGACAGCTGCTTATACCATCGGTTTTTTCTTCTTCTGGCTGTTCTGCTCGTTGGCCAGCATGCTTACCTGTTACCTGATCAGCGTGCCGAATGACAGGA